>NZ_CAWUDP010000058.1:0-71800 GCF_963920835.1 Scytonema sp. PCC 10023 | reverse complement strand
GAAACTGCCACCTGAGTTATTAGGCGAAGCACTCGCCGCCGCTAGCGAAATTCAGGATGAGTCAATTCGCGCTGATGCCCTCAGAGCCTTAGCGGAGAAACTGCCACCTGAGTTATTAGGCGAAGCACTCGCCGCCGCTAGCGAAATTCAGTCTGAGAGATTTCGCGCTGATGCCCTGAGTGCTTTAGTGAAGAAACTGCCATCACACAATGTCAGCTTAAGCAATGCCAATGTGAGTTGTGCTAACTTCAACCATGCAACCTTGATTAATGCCAATTTAAGTCAAGCCGACTTGAGGTATGGCAATTTTATAGGAGCTAACCTGAACCGAGCTGACTTGAGCCGTGCCTTTCTAAACCGTGCTGATTTGAGAGATGCAAGCCTGATTAACAGCAACCTGAGTGGTGCTAACTTAACGGATGCTAATCTAATTCGTGCCAATCTAATTGATAGCAACCTGAAAAATGCTAATTTAATTCGTGCCAATCTGATTGATGCTGATTTGAGTGGTGCAAATGTAAAAAAAGCCCGATTTGGAAACAATCAAGGAATTTCAGAACCTATAAAACTCGACCTAATTCGACGAGGGGCAATCTTTGTTGGAGAACCTCCCACCCAGGATTCAAGAGTTTTGGTTACTGCATAGTGAGTAAAAAGCTTATGGCTTTCATTTGGGAGCATCCCAATTTTGCACAAAAGATGGTAGTGGGAGCCGGAAAGCTCCCTACTTTATTACTGAAGCGGGCAAGATGCCCGCACTACAAAATTAAAGAAATTTACACATTTGGGATGCTCCCAAAGGCAAAAGAATAAATTCTCTTTCTTATTACTTATTACTTATTATTTATTACTTATTAAGAATATTTATCTCGCAACTCAGAAAATACTTGATTTGATGGTTCGCCAATACCTGTCCCACGATGAATATCTTCTAAACGCTTAGTTAATTCCTTATTCCAAGCAGCTTCTACATCATTCTCAAAATTTTCATTATCAACATCTTCATCTAAAGATTGAATCAAAAAATGAGCAATTTCGGCACGTTCTTGTGCAGAGAGTTGAGAAAGTTCAAGCTTGAGTTTTTCCGCAGTTTCAGTCATTTTATCGTTTCTCTTGAGGAATTGAGACACAAGGCTTAACTATTGAATGTTAGCTGCATTAACTAAGGTTCACAGTTTGCCCAATGTACAAAATGCGTTCTTCTGCCAAGACAAAGTAAATAGCCGGACAGCTAGGTAATTGCGATCGCCCTCGCGGTGCGGCACGGCTGCGCCGAACGGTAGTGGCGGTGCGCGATCGCTTTTTTAATGGTAGTGATGGCACCTGTTGTGGGTCGATAGTATTTGGATTCATCCGCCCTCCTTAATACGCTTCAATTGGTGATTGGAGTCCCCTTGTGCGAACTGGTAACACAGGTGAGGTTATGAGCATTTTGATACGTTCGATTTTGGTGTAATAGTCGTCATCTGTTTGCCGGAGTCAGCAATTTACGCCCCCAGTAAGTTGGGGGCTAAACGTTGTTTTCTAACCAATCCTTACTTTTCACTTCGTTCTGGAAAACCTCGCTTCCATTCCTCTCTCCACCTCTCCCTAACCCTCCCCTAAAAGGGGAGGGAAGAGGAGCAGCTTTTATACTGAGAGAGGCTTTTATCTTAGCCCGTTCCCTTTTAGGGAAGAAAGTTGGGAGGTTAGGTTTTGCGTTGGTTTTTCCACATGACGTGAAAACTCAGAACTAATCGCTACCGCAACGCCATTTTTTCTTTCGACAACAACCGGAAAACCTTTATTTAAGCACTGCTGTACTTAGTTCTAATCGTCTCTATTCGTCTACGATTGACGCCCAAATCGCTCATACCCAAGCGAGATGCTGAGCGAACGTGAATAACATTGGCATTGCGCTCTAGATAGAATTCTACATCATCCACGAATCCCACAATCGGAAGGGTAAACTCTACGTGCAAATAATCCTCGCTCTCAGTGATTATCTTGGTTCTTGGTAACGACTGAATAAGGCGTTTGAGATTGGCGAACGCTTGTTCTGGGGTAGAGTTGTAGGTCAGCGGTTCGATTTTGTGGACTGCATCTGAACTCTGACTGCAAACACAGTTAGGGGTGTTCGGGCATGGTGTTAATTGACCGTCGCGAACACCTAAATGATTTGGTCGTTTGCCTGCAAAAATCATCATTCCCTCCTATGAAAAATCAATGGGTGGACTGTATTTGACTCAATTGCAATAACACGTTATAAAGTTCCTTCCAAAGAAAAAAAGCAATTAGAAGAGGCTGGATGCTCCCGCTTCTACGATACAAAGCCAAGTAGGTTAAGCATTAATCACAACCCGTCCTAATTGATTATGATGTAAGGCAGGCACGATGCCGACCTATGCAACACACTCACCTATGCTTCAAAATCCCAGTTTAGAACAAGCGCTGAAATATTACTTTGGCTACGACAGCTTTCGCCCTGGACAGCGACAAATTGTAGAACAAGCGCTACAAAATCGGGATTTAATGATTGTTATGCCCACAGGGGGCGGAAAGTCGCTGTGCTTTCAGCTACCAGCATTGCTAAAAAAAGGTTTAACCGTGGTGGTGTCACCGCTGATAGCCTTGATGCAAGACCAAGTGGAATCACTACGAGATAATGGTATTGCCGCAACATTTCTTAATAGCAGTCTGAACGCATATAAAGTGCGATCGCGCGAAGAATACATCCTCAGCGGTAAAGTGAAACTGCTGTACGTCGCGCCAGAACGCCTACTGAGTGACAGATTTCTCCCGTTTCTCGACTTAGTTCATCATCAAGTTGGCATTTCCGCCTTTGCTATTGACGAAGCACACTGTGTTTCTGAATGGGGACACGACTTTCGTCCAGAGTATCGCCAACTGAAGTTACTACGCAAACGCTACCCAAATATTCCCGTCCTTGCCCTGACCGCCACAGCAACCGATCGCGTCCGTACTGATATTATCCAACAACTCGGGCTGAAACAACCCAGCATCCATCTTTCCAGCTTCAACCGCCAAAACCTTTACTACGAAGTCCGTACCAAAACCAAATATGCTTACGCCGAAGTGTTGGAACTCATTCGGGAAACGGAAGGTTCAGGAATTATCTATTGCTTGACGCGCAAAAAAGTTGATGAAATCACTCTGAAACTGCAACACGATAAAATTTCAGTCTTGCCTTATCATGCCGGATTAACTGATGAAGAACGCAGCAAAAATCAAACTCGGTTTATTCGGGATGATGTGCGTGTTATGGTGGCAACAATTGCCTTTGGCATGGGAATTAACAAACCGGATGTGCGATTTGTCATTCACTTTGATATCTCCCGTAATTTAGAAAGTTACTATCAGGAATCAGGTAGAGCAGGAAGAGACGGAGAACCATCTCGCTGTATACTCTTCTACAGTTACGGCGATGTCAAAACAATTGAATTTCTCATCAACCAAAAACCAGATCCTCAAGAACAGTTGATTTCCAAACATCAACTGCGGCAAATGATAGACTACACCGAAGGAACCGACTGCCGACGTACAATTCAGTTAGGTTATTTTGGGGAACGTTTTGCAGGGAATTGTGGCAACTGTGACAACTGCCGTTATCCTAAACCAGTGCAAGACTGGACAATTGAAGCCATGAAGTTTTTATCTTGCGTGGCTCGATGTAAAGAAAGATTTGGTATGGGTCATATTATAGATGTGTTGCGGGGAGCAAAAACCCAAAAAATTACTCAATACGAACACGACAAACTTTCCACCCATGGTATTGGCAAAGATAAAACAGCAGATGAATGGCGAATGCTGGGGCGTTCTCTGTTGCACCAAGGATTGCTAGAACAAAGCAGCGATGGTTACGGTGTACTGAAACTTAACGCCTTAAGTTGGGAAGTTATGCGGCGACAGCGAACAGTTTCCATTGCGGTTCCCGTAGCACAAAAGATAACTTGGGAAGATGGGGATGAAAAAGCCGCCGAAGTGGAAATGCTATTGCAGAGGTTGCGCACTCTACGCAAACAAATTGCTGACGCTCAATCTGTCCCACCGTACGTCATCTTTGCCGATTCTACCCTAAAATTAATGGCGCAGGTGCAACCCCAAACCTTAAGGGAATTTAGTAAACTTTCTGGCATAGTTAGTCACAAAGTTTCCAACTATGGCGAAAAATTCCTTGCAGAAATTCGCGCCTACCGTCAAGAACAAGGTTTGTCAAATCAACAGGATAATTCCACACGTTTTCAGGATTTACCTTCAGAAACTGAATTATTGACTTTACAGTTACACCAACAAGGTTTTAGCGTTGCAGAAATTGCCGCAAAACGCAATCTTCGCCCGACAACAGTTATTCGTCATCTTTCCGATTTAATAGAGAAGAATCAGTCAATAGATTTCAATCTGTTAGTTCCTGTAGAGAAGCAGCAAAAAATTTTGCAAGTCTTAGAAATTCTTGGCGATATTTCCCTGACCCCAATTAAAGAATATCTTGGGGATAGCTATAGCTTTGATGAAATTCGCCTGATACGAGGAAAATGGCGACGCGAAAGTAAGAAATAGGCCTCTTGCATAAGTAGAAGATGATCGTCCAGGCTGGATTCATTTTCAGTATCTGGAAAAGGTTGGTGACTAAACACGCCGTCATTGCCAACTGTATAAGTTGATTCTGCTTGCAATTAATAATTATTGTTTGGCAGTAAATACCTACAACACCGTTGGTTGCCCCTCTATTTTATAGAAGGGGCTTATTTTTTGGGCAAAAAGGAGTTTTTTAGTGCCACTGTATTGCTTGGCAACCGTTCGTAGCACTTTGGAGGCGATCGCCAAATCACTACTTTCCGAATCATACTCACCTAAAGGCGTATCTTCTGCTACTTTGCACGTCGCCACAGGTGACATCAGTCCAGCCGCTGCCGACAGGATGCGTCCCTTCAAATCATTGCTTTTGGCAAGTAGGAGTCGAACTCAAGTTTGCATTGTGAGCATGGGAGATGAGGGTAACATTTCCCTTGCCGTCGAACACCCAGCCTGTAGCAGGTACTATCTCCATAGCTTTAGTTGGTGGTTGAGCAGCAAGTTTCTCTGAGCGATATTGGGATGCAATATTTGGTATGCGAGTATCTAACCATACCACATCAATGTTGAGGGGT
Organism: Scytonema sp. PCC 10023; assembly: GCF_963920835.1. Lineage (NCBI taxonomy): Bacteria > Bacillati > Cyanobacteriota > Cyanophyceae > Nostocales > Scytonemataceae > Scytonema > Scytonema sp. PCC 10023. The sequence goes on along the minus strand of NZ_CAWUDP010000058.1, from coordinate 66,653 downwards.
TCGTAGGGGCTGGGAGGCAAACCGCCGCGTCCAGTGATAGTAAATTTGCTTCCTTGTGTGCCGTTAAAAGCATCACAACCAGAGGCAATGATCTGGGGAGTATCGGCTAATACCGTAGGTAGGGCAACTAAACCAAGGCTTGTGTCCACATCTGGGGTGTTGATTTCGATAACCCCAGCAACACCAAATTGAGAACTAGCTGTGATATCACTCTCTGAAGTTTGTTGGGAACGGGACTGAATGCCAAAGACACCAGTGGCTGTAATATCTACTCTGCCACCGTTACCAGTGAAGGCGTTTGCTGTGATGTCGCTATTTTCTCTAGGTACAGCAAGGATGAAATTGCTATCAATGTTGATTCTTCCACCATTTCCACCAGCTTGGGCAGTACCCGCAGTGGTGGAGATTTGGCTTTGATCGCGTAACAGTAGAAAATCTTGGGCTGTCAGGGTGATATTTCCACCATCACCAGATACAGTATTAGCTAGGATACCTGCCTGGTTATCTAGCCGGATAGAACGAGAACGGACTTTTATGTCTCCGGCAGTTCCCTGTCCAAGGCTGTTTGCATTCAGTTGAGCGCCATCGGTGATGAACAACCGCCCTGTCGTGATATTGATGTCACCGCCAGAACCTGTAGAGGTGACAGTTGTGTCAGCGAATAACCCACTAGGACTAGTCTGATTAGGCGTAACTGGTCTAGCAATTCGCGCGAATCGTTCAGTTAAGGTCGGATCGTTACCAGACAAACTAATGCTGTCAGTTGCATTCACTGCAATGTTACCCGCCTTGCCGCGATCGCGACTTGTTGTGAAAATTTGTCCAGCATTTTGGACTTGCAAGGTGTTGACCTTGATGTTGATATTCCCACCATTTCCTTGTCCACTAGTGCTAGTACTGATCGCAGCGCCATTTCTTACAGTCAAACTATTTGCTGTAATGTTGATTTCTCTACCATTGCCTGTAGATCCTGGTTCCACCCTGCTCAAGGCATTACTAGCGCGTCCATTTGTATTGATACCATCAAAGGAGACTGCACCAGTCGCATTAATAGTCAAGCTTCCTGGATCTCCTTGTCCAAAACTACTGACAATTAACGATGCAGTATTGGTAACATCCATTGAGCCAGTGTTAATGATAATCTGTCCGCCGTTTCCACGCGCTAACTCAAAGGCAGCGCTACCTATGCCACTAGAGTCTCCATTGCTTGCTTGTCCATCTAAGAAGACTTGATTGGCATTAACTGTTACAGTGCCTGCATTTCCCTGCCCGTTGGTATGGGCAATTATGGTACCACCATTTGATAAAGACACCCGAGGTGCATTTAGGATAATCGTGCCACCGTTGCCTTTTGCGGTTGGCAACACTTGTGTACCCACACCTGCGTCTTTTCCATCTATTGAGATGACATCAGTAGCAGTAATCCCTATACTGCCTGCATTTCCTTGACTCTCGGTGTTGGTAACTATGGTAGCACCACCTGATACTGTCACTTTGGGTGCATTCAGGCTTATCGTGCCGCCGTTGCCTACCGCACCCGTGGTTAACACTTGGCTACCCACACCCGTGTCTTTTCCATCTATTGAGATGGCATCAGTGGCGATAATTCCTATGCTGCCTGCATTTCCCCCGCCAGAGGTATTTGCACCGATGGTAGCACCATTTAATAAAGACACCTTTGCTGCATCAATGGCAATCTTGCCTCCCTCACCTGTTCCCTCCAAGTTGGCGACCACAACGCCACCATTTGATACGATTACGTTTGGTGCTTTCAGGCTTATCGTGCCGCCGTTGCCTACCGCGCCCGTGGTTAAGACTTGGCTACCCACACCTGTGTCTTTTCCATCTATTGAGATGGCATCGGTGGCAGTCATTCCTATATTGCCTGCATTTCCCTGCCCAGAGGTGTTGGCAAGTATGTTGGCACCATTTGATACTGTTACCTTGGGTGCATTCAGGGTAATCGCACCAGCATTGCCTTTTGCGTTGCCCAACACTTGGCTACCCACAGCCGTGTTTTTTCCAGTTATTGAGATAGCATCGCTGGCAGTCATTCCTATATTGCCTGCATTTCCCTGTGCAAAGGTGTTGGCAACTATGGTGGCACCATTTGATACAGATACCCTGCCTGCATCAATGGCAATCTTGCCCCCGTTACCTGTTCCCTGTAAGCTGGCATCTATAGTGGCACCATCTGATACGGTCAAATTTGGTGCTTTCAGGGTAATCGTGCCGCTACTGCCGACTGCGCCAGGAAACACTTGGCTACCCATACCAGTGCCTGCATCACTGATGGAAATAGCATCGGCGGCTGTCATCCCTATATTGCCTGCATTTCCCTGTCCAAAGCTATGGGCAGTTATGGTAGCACCATCCGATACTGTCACCTTACCACTGGCATTGAGTGCGATCTCTCCCGCTTGAGTTCCCGAGAATTGGAAACCCCCGTTGATACCAGCCGTGATCTTACTTTTGGAGAGAATATCAATATTGTTGCCGTTCATGGCGATACTTCCTCTGCCGTCACCATTAACTGCGATGTTGGCAGCATCAGTCAGGCGAACATTCTGAAAATTAGTGATGCCTTGATAACCCAACAACCACCCGGGATTTGTTGATGTCAGACTGACAGTATTGTTTGCCCCAACGCTACCTAACTCAACTCTGCCTCCAAGGGAAGTTAGATGTCCACCTGCTACAGCCACTTCCCCACCAACAAGCCCTAAAGTTGCTCCCGGCTCCACAGATAACCCAACGATTTCACCACTGCTGTTGGCGGCACGGGAGGAGTTGGTAATACTGCCTGGATTTGCCCCAAATTGCAAACCTATTGGAACACTTATAGTCAGCAATGGTGCTGTTTGCGTACCGTCTGTTCTAAACTCTGTGCCATCAGCAAATTTCAGGCTACTAGCCGTACTTGCAAAAAAAGAGCCGCCAATGTTTAATTGGGCATTTTGTCCAAATACAATTCCATTGGGATTCATTAGAAATAAGTTTGCTCTACCTAAGGTACGGATCAATCCATCAATATTAGAAACTGACCCACCTGTGACACGACTAATGATGTTCCCAATGTCAACCGCATTGTTAAAGAAAGCTTCGCCACCAGTGGGAACAGAGAAATCTTTGAAACTATGGAACAGATTACCGCCTGCTTGTGTTCCACCTGTAATGTTGAAAGTGTTTCCATTGATGTTGATAATGGAATTATTTGGAAGAGTGCCGTCTGGGACGATTTGAGCCAAGGCGCAATTCGTATTTAATACAAATATACTACAAAAAGCTATTCCTAAATTTTGAAACAAGTTCAAACGCATAGATACCCCAAACATCGTATCCTCCGTTAGTAGCAGCAAGTAACAAGCATCAGCCTGTGACTTAGATTTTCATTTTCATAGGACTTACGCCAGGAAATAGGAAATATGAGGTATGGGTTTGAGGCATTAAAACCTGATTTTTCGATCATCTTGACCCCGATTGCGCTCCGCCCACTGCCCCTTGGGCAATCACCACCCATGTGGCAATAATTGTCAAAAGCCTGGAATGACCAAATTCCGTTCCATGATGTCCTCTTTGTACAGTGCGTAAGTCCTATTTCAGTTCAGTTTGTCAATCCTGACTTCTTCCTTAGGCGATCGCCCAAGACTTCTTCGTTCAGCATGACATTTTTAACTTCTCAGACATTCTCTGACAGAGAAAGGAACTGCCCACCTCTGGTAATGTTTGGGATGCGATCGCCAAACTCTCTAGAACTTACGCATTGACAAAATTTTGATTTTGTGGTAAATACCATAGTAGGCATAAATAACCTCAATAAAGTCGGGGTTTTGAACTAGCGAGGACATAAGCCCTCCTTCTAGTTCTTATCTAGGTGTAAGTGAAATCAACTTATGCACGCTGCGGAAGATGAACGTGGATTGTAGATAGAGTCAAGCATTTTGCCGCCGCAGTGCAATTGATCCGCAGATACAGACAATGTTTCCACGCGTTCGCGCACGTTATGCACCAGTCCAATCTTTTTGTACAGTGCGTAAGTCCTACTCTCGTTAATCTAACCTTGCTGAATTTTTTTGATTAAAACTACTATTTCTTGATGTTCCGCAGTTTGCCCTTGATTAAAAAAGAGTCCAATTGAGTAAAATTACCCTAAAATTTTTATCCCACTAACCCAGCGCATTTATTATGCATACCGGTGGTTTTCGCGAAACAACAAACTAGAGTCAATCTGTCCCAAACACGCACAACCACTTAGCGCCATAGCCACATCTAGCTCATCTCGAAGAATTTCGATCGCATGAGCAACACCAGCTTCTCCTGCTACGGCTAATCCCCACAACACAGGACGTCCCACAAGCACTGCTTTTGCTCCCAATGCAAGGGCTTTAAGAATATCAGTACCTCTACGAATACCTCCATCCAACAATACTTCAGCGCGTCCATCCACAGCTTCTACCACTTCAGCTAAAGCGTCAAGAGATGCGATCGCTCCATCTAATTGACGACCACCATGATTAGATACAATAATTGCCTTGGCTCCACACTCCACGGCACGAGCAGCATCATCTCCCCGTAAAATTCCTTTGAGTACCAAGGGGAGCGGACATAAAGACTGAAACCATTCCAAATCATCCCACGTTACCGCAGAGTTGAGTTGCTCGGCAACATAAGTAAACAATCCAGATTCCCCTTCTTCGTGGGGAATGTTTAACCCTGATAAATTTGTAAAATTAGCAAGTTCCATGCCTACTGGCAAAGCAAACTCATTACGCTTATCTCGTTCCCGCCGTCCTAAAAGAGGAGCGTCTACAGTGATACAAAGTGCTTTGTACCCCGCAGCATAAGCCCTTTCTACCAAAGCACGAGTTAATCCCCTGTCTTTGTGAATGTAAAGCTGGAACCATTGGGGAGTATGAAGATTTGTGTCGTGACTTACTGTCGCCACTTCCTCTATACTCTTGGTAGAAAGAGTACTCAACACCATGCCAACACCAGCCGATGCTGCTGCTCTTGCCGTCGCAACTTCTCCTTGTGGATTGGCAAGACATTGAAATGCCATCGGAGCAATAAACAAAGGCATTTGCAGCGGTTGACCTAAGACTTTGGTTGCTAGGTTGCGATCGCTCACATCTACTAGCACTCGCGGACGAAGCTTAAATCTTTCAAAAGCAGCCCGGTTATCCCGCAATGTCACTTCATCCCAAGCACCGCTAGCATAGTAGTCCAAAGCCATTTGAGACAAGCACTTAGTAGCTAACTGTTCGTATTCAAATAAGTTCAGCGGTTTAAACGATTTTACTTTTTCCATCGCCGTGCCAATCTCAAAGATGCACAAGTCTCTGTTGGACTGTACACCGATTTTTTTGCAATTAAAAACCCAGTTTCCCACAAAAACTGGGTTGATCTGAATCAGATTAAAAAATAATTACAGATAGACACAAATGCACACAAAATCGTTTGTGTGCATTTGCAGTTGCTTATTTCTTATTTAATAGGGAAAACTTGGCACCTTAGATTTTGCATTGTTTGAGGACACCGTAGTCTGTACTGCTGCTTCAGTGCGTTGATTTTTGAAAGTTAAAATGACAGACAGTAATTTGGGAAATGCAAGGCAAGCGACAGCGTTTATCAACGTTAGGAGTAGACCTTCCATCAAACCCATAGATAATTCCCCTCTTCATAAAGATGCTTTTTATATTTTATTATTTTTACAGAAAATTCATTAAAACGAGTGAAAAGAAAAATTGGATTTTCTTATTTTGTCTATAAGTTACTGTTAATATAAAATTTTCTTACTCTAACCATAGAGTTTATGAGTACTTTATAAATAGCCCAATCAGTTATTAATTATCAAAAGACTTATATCAAAAGTATGATAAATAAATGTTTCTAAGTTCAGATCTTGCACGCAACAAGAGCCAGAGGCTCTAATATTTCGTTACCAGGTTGAACCTGGTAACGAGGGTTTGGAGGCTTCGCCTCCTCACTGTTCCAACTCTTGCAAGATCTCAGTAAGCGCAGATGCACGCAGATAATTTATCTGTGTGCATCTGTGTGCATTTGTGGTTTCACAAAAATGACTTTTGCAAGAGGTTAACTAAACATTGAAGCTTATTAACCAGGGGAACACCTATCACAAAAACTAGGATAAAATTTACAAAATGAACTTTTTGTCAAGGTGTAAGTTGTACAATATGGAAAACTGGTAATTTCAGTTTTGTTATTCTGTTTTGTCTGTATTGTTGAAGTTGGCGATAACTGATTACATCTATTTTTCACAGCCAGAATGAAAGATAGAAGCTTGGGAAACACAAGACAGCCAGCAACATTGATCAGCGTTAAGAGTAGAATATCCATCAAACGCATAGGTCATCTCTTTCTTTTACAAATTAGGTGCTCAGTGCTTCAAGTCAAAAGTAAAATTCCTGCAACGACTTGGAAGCAAACTTTTACATTGCTTCTATCTTAGATAAATTAACTATAGCATAAACTTTTCTCAATATATAGTTTCATGAACTTTTGAAAATTGCTATAGACAGAAGCAAATGTGTCATTTACAATCACCTATTTTATCCACATATCGGAATATGCTGGAAAGATAACAAATGTGTATTTAGGAGATGTGTAATGTCGAAAACATACGGTATTTCTGCAATATTATCTAATCTTACTGAGCGAGAGCGCCAGGAATTACAGCGTTTAGCGGATTACTCTAATCTAAAGTCGCTACCAGAAATTTGGCCGTTGGTAGCAAAGCGATTTGGTGATACTGTCGCCCTCCGCGATCCTCATGCTAAACCAGAAGTTGTGATTACATATACGCAACTCTTTCAAAAAATTCAACAATTTGCTGCTGGATTGCAAGCATTAGGGGTGAAAGCAGGAGAACACGTCTCCCTGATTTCGGATAACAGTCCCCGGTGGTTCATTGCAGATCAAGGTATTATGACTGCTGGGGCAGTTCATGCAGTGCGTAGTTCCCAGGCAGAACGGGAAGAACTTATATTTATCTTGGGAAATAGTGGTAGCAGAGCGGTTGTTGTGGAAGATTTGAAAACTTTCAACAAGCTTAGACCACGTCTTGATGATCTGCCAATTCAACTGGTGATTTTGCTTTGCGATGAAGCACCACCAACAGACGAAACCCTGAGAATAGTCAACTTCACTCAGTTGATGGAAATAGCGGCAAACCATACTTTAGAACCAGTAGAGCACAAGCCCGACACTCTGGCAACCCTAATGTATACTTCTGGCACGACGGGTAAACCCAAAGGCGCAATGCTTTCTCATAGGAATTTGATGCATCAAATTTTAGCGCTTGGGGCAGTTGTGCAACCGCAAGTGGGAGACATGGCTCTTAGCATCCTCCCTACGTGGCATGTTTACGAACGCAGTTGCGAGTATTTCTTACTTTCTCAAGGTTGTACGCAAATTTACACGAATTTGCGCTCTATCAAACGGGATTTGAAAGAATTTAAACCCCATTATGTGGTATGTGTGCCGCGCTTATTGGAATCAATTTATGAGGGAGTGCAAAAGCAGTTCCGCGAACAACCTGAAAATAAGCAACGTTTGATAAACTACTTTTTGGGCGTTAGCGAAAAGTATATCAAAGCGCAGCGAATTGCCCAAGGATTGAGTTTAACAAATCTCAACCCCTCAATATTTGAGCAATTGGCAGCTCGTATGCAAGCAACTGCTTTGTTCCCACTCCATGCTTTGGGAGAACGACTTGTTTATGCCAAGGTACAGGAAGCAACAGGGGGGAGAATCAAGCAAATGTTTAGCGGTGGTGGTGCGCTTCCCAAGCACATAGATGACTTTTTTGAAATTATTGGTGTGGAGATTTTGCAGGGCTATGGCTTAACGGAAACTTCTCCTGTGACTCATGGGCGTCGTTATTGGCGCAATTTACGTGGTTCAGTTGGGCAACCAATACCGAGTACAGAAACGAAAATAGTAGATCCTGAGACTCGTAAACCTTTGCCAGTCGGGGAGCGAGGTTTGGTGATGCTGCGAGGACCACAAATTATGCAAGGCTATTACCAAAACCCCGAAGCAACAGCGAAAGCAATTGACGCGGATGGTTGGTTTGATAGCGGGGATTTGGGTTGGGTGACACCGCAAAATGATTTGGTACTAACCGGACGGGCAAAAGATACGATTGTATTAACCAATGGGGAAAATATCGAGCCGCAGCCAATTGAAGATGCGTGTTTGCGATCGCCCTACATAGATCAGATAATGCTTGTTGGACAAGACCAACGCAGTATCGGTGCATTGATTGTCCCCAATTTGGAAGCCCTGGAAAAATGGGCCGAAACTCAGAATCTGCATCTACGTCTACCAGATGAAGCCGCCAAAGAACAAAATAAGGAGGACTCAGCAAACAAAACGCAAGTCAGCGTGGAGAGTAAAATAATTCAGGATTTATTTCGGCAAGAATTGAATCGGGAAGTGCAAAATCGTCCAGGCTATCGACCGGATGACCGCATTGGTCCGTTCAAGCTGATTCTGGAGCCGTTTTCAGTAGAAAATGGCTTGATGACACAAACCTTGAAAATTAGGCGACACGTGGTGATGGAGCGCTATCGCGATATTATTAACGGCATATTTGCCTAATTATTTCACCTGCAAACTATAGAGTGAACGTGAAACATCTATGATGAACCTCTCCAAACCTCAACAACTGCTCCTAAAACGCGGCGTTAACGTCAAGGCGATTGTCACTCCCCTGTGGAAAGAGGAAGTGCAGCAGCAACTGCAAGCTCAAATTAATCAAATTGACCAGCAGTTGCAACAACTAGACAATGAAGGACAGCGAGCGATTTCAGCAATTCAAAAGCAGAGTCTGCAACCACCTGGTCCCCAAACCCTGCAACAAATTGAGAATATCCAAGTTCAAGTTAATCAAAAGAAAAGCGAACTCCTGGAACAGAAAAACCAAAGTCTACAAAATCTCCAGCAAGTACAGCTTCTACAGTTAGATGAGGAAGTTAACCAATTCCAAATGGAAAGCTTTTTCCACGTGGAACCAGGTGATAACTTGATAAGCAAACTACAAGTAGAAGTTGTGCTACGTGATGGTGTTGTAGAAGAAATTCGCGGCGATATTTAAATTTGATTTAAATTTGTCCAAAGTCTAATTGTCCTTGGTTCTTACCAATGATTCATGACTAGTACAATTGTTACAAGGCGCAAGTGTTAATCACATAAGCTTTTTGTGTCTTTTTAACAGTTGGATGATTTCCAAGCCCGCTGCACTAGTGACAAATAACTACTGACAGGTTTGGGTTGGCTGTTTTGTGCTGACGCTACTTCCAGGTATACATTGTACCTGGGAGCCAGCCCAAACAATTTGCCACACACGAGGCGAGTTCATCAAAAGCGATCGCCCAAAGGTTGCTAGTTCCACTCGATATTTAACTGCTTTGAGAGAATTGTTTGCTGGCTCTATTTGTGTAATCGTCACAAATGCTTGATTTGGCAGCGGATAAAATACTTCAACCCTGCGAGTTGCTCGCGTTGAGCCCACCTCATCAAAGGCATTAAGGGCAAGATTAGCAGGATCGCTGCCTTGCAGAGGAGAGTTGATTTTTTCTAGAGGTACAGGATTATAATTGGCTCGCTCCGGGTTGACAATCTCCTCTGTTAGGTTCACATCGGAAAACTGCGGCGGTTGTCCATTGCTCGTATCAGAAACCGCTTCAGTCGTTTGACGCTGGGTGATGTAAACACCAGTGGCAGCGGTGGCAAATATACTAACTACCACAATCAGAAACCACTTCAACTTTGGCGACATAAAATTTAACAGTTAATTGAAACAGGCTAAATATCAATTTTGAATTTTAGATTGAGGTAGCGTCCTTCATCTTCTTGCTTTTGAGTGGAATTCAAAATTTGATCAGCCGTGATCAGCAATACAAACTTATAGACCTTGTGGTCTTAATATAGTTCCTCGCATCTAGGTAAATTAGGGGTAAGGATGTAGGGGTGTCAGGGTATCAGGAAAAATAAGAATGTCATTTACTATTTTCTTTTCAAAATTTAAAAATTATTGCCCTACATCCTACACCTTTGTTCCTCGATACCCTCCCCCGAAGGGAGCTAGGTCAAGATACAATGCAATCTGACACTAGCTGTAAAAGTCCATTAATTCTCGATTCACCAAACCACCCATATGAGCATTTACGAAGTATTTATGCCGGCGCTAAGTTCCACCATGACCGAAGGTAAAATCGTCTCCTGGGTAAAATCACCTGGAGACAAAGTGGAAAAAGGCGAAACAGTGGTGGTTGTCGAGTCAGATAAGGCAGATATGGATGTGGAATCCTTTTATGAAGGATATGTTGCCACAATCCTTGTGCAAGCTGGTGAAACAGCCTCCGTTGGAGCTGCGATCGCCTTGTTAGCAGAAACCGAAGCTGAAATCGAAACTGCGATCCAACAAGCCAATTCTGGAAGTAGTCCTGCTCAACAACAAGCAACTGCTGCCACTTCTGGAAAAATAGCAGAAACAACCACAGTCGCAACCCCTGCTGCTTCTCAAAACGGAACGAGCCGTACAAATGGGCGGCTTGTAGCTTCACCCCGCGCCCGCAAGTTAGCCAAGGAACTGAAAGTTGATTTGAGTGGCATTTCTGGTAGTGGTCCCTACGGTCGCATTGTCGCCGAAGATGTAGAAGCAGCTGCTGGAAAATCTAGCAAACAACCTGCCACAGTTACCCCAGTGGCATCTCCACAACCAGCACCAACTATTACCCCAGTTGCACCTACACCTACAAAAGTTGCTCCAGCACCAGCACCCGCGCCAGTCACCACCGCAGTTCCGGGTCAAATAGTGCCTTTAACGACCTTGCAAAATGCCGTAGCGCGGAACATGGTAGCCAGCCTTTCCGTGCCTGTAATTCATATAGGTTACACAATTACCACAGATGCGCTAGACAAGCTTTATAAACAGATTAAGTCTAAAGGCGTGACGATGACAGCGCTACTTGCAAAAGCGGTAGCGGTGACGTTGCAAAAACATCCCCTGCTTAATGCCAGTTACTCAGAACAAGGAATTGTCTACCACTCTAATATTAATGTTGCCGTGGCAGTGGCAATGGATGATGGAGGATTGATCACACCAGTGTTGCAGAATGCAGACAATATGGATATATATTCTCTGTCGCGCGATTGGAAGTCCTTAGTTGAGCGCGCCAGAGCCAAAAAGCTGCAACCAGAAGAGTACAACAGCGGCACCTTTACAGTAACAAACTTGGGAATGTTCGGCGTAGATAGATTTGATGCAATTCTACCACCCGGACAAGGTTCGATTTTGGCAATTGGGGCATCTCGTCCGCAAGTCGTCGCCACAGCCGATGGTCTATTTGGCGTCAAGCAACAGATGCAGGTCAATATTACCTGTGACCACCGGATTATTTACGGTGCTCATGCGGCGGCGTTCTTGCAGGATTTAGCGAAGTTGATTGAGACAGATGCTCAATCTTTGACGCTGTAGCCTTCCTTCATCAGCTTTAGCAGCTTGAGACTTGGAGTCATGATGCTCCAAGTCTTTTTATCTGCAGCGGACAATGACTCAATTACTCCCTTCCCGGTCTAAGATAACCTATAATAATTTACTCCTGTCTCTGTGTCCTCTCTTGCCTCGTGCGGTTAAAAAATAGGTATTCTTCTGACGCGAAGGGTTGGTGTTTGACCAAGAACTCATTCGTCAGCTTTTTAGGAGAGAAGACATGAGAGAATCTGTGATCTATCAAGAAATTCTCCAAGAAGGGAGAGAGAAAGGAAGGCAATCAGAACTGAGGCTAGTTATGCGTCAACTAACTCGTCGGCTTGGCACTGTTACCCCTGAGTTACAGTCTCAAATTCAGGAGTTGTCGCTTGCACAGTTGGAGGACTTGGGTGAAGCTTTGCTAGATTTTACAACTGAGGCTGATTTGGTTAATTGGCTTAATAGATTGGGAAGTTAGATTGTAGTTTATCCTCACTTCCTAGCCAGCACAAAAAATGTTGTAATATCCAGCAAAACACCTTGCTCTGTTGCTAAAACTTCAACTTCTTTTGCATATTCAGCCTTAATTTCTTCCATTTTCTCGGTTGATAATTCCAACAATGGATTCTTGGGGTGAAGCCAGCCACCATTCCACCACTTTTTCGCATCATCAACGCTAAGATATTTACCTAACTGTTCAGTTTTAACTTCGATATTTTGAAACCCAGGCTGTTGTAACAGCTTTTCACACCTTTGGGGTGTACCAAGTGGTTCATGGATATTTGGTAGTGAAACTCCATATTTAGCGCAGGCTTTAATAATTACGGGTGTCATAAAAGAAGTTTCCCCCCAAGCATGAAAAGCAACAATTCCACCGGGTTTAAGCCAGCGATACCATTTGTGAAAAATTGCAGGAATATCAGTAAACAATACAATCGCTGAAGAACAAAAGATTGCATCAAAGCTATTCTCGTCAAAATTGATATATTCTGCATCTGCCTCAATTAATTCGATATTTTTTAACCCTGCTGCTTCTATCTTTTGTTGTGCTTGATTCAAAAAAACTGACGCAATATCTACACCGATAACTTTGCCTTCATTCCCCACGATTTCAGCGGCAGCTATAGCGACAATACCCGTGCCAGTGGCGACATCTAATATTTTTTGTCCTTTTTGTAGTTGAGCTAATTCGACTAAAGGAATAGCGCGTCTATAGGCTAATTCACTACTGTCATAGTCAGTTCTATTATTGTAAAAATCAGCTACTTGCTGTTTGTAATCGTCGAGCTTTGGTTTATCTGGCATTTAAATTATTCTCCTATTTTATGTTCTTATTTTTTATACTTATTTATCTTCACAAATTATTTCGTAGTGAGCGCTTAAGCGCTTACTACAAACCTCTCACTTGTAAGCAGTTACGAAAAAAGTCATATTTTCATACCAAATACCTTCCTCGGTTGTCATCGCCTCAATTTGTTGACGGTACTCGGCTTTCAATTCTTCCATTTGCTTTGATGACACCTGTGACAAGGGATTTTCTCTAGGATGAAACCATCCTCCATTCCATTCTCTCGCTTGCTCAAGGCTACGGTAAAAACCAAGTTGTTGAGACTTCACTTCAATATCTTGAAACCCAGCTTCTTTTAGCATATTTTGACACTTTTGGGGAGTACCTGTTGGCTCGTTGATGTTGACAATAGAAATACCATATTTGGCACAAGTTGCAATGATGAGTGGTGCTTCACAAGATTCCTGAGAGCAACAAGAAAATCCCAAAACTCCCCCTTTCTTGAGAAAACGATACCACTTGTGTAGAGTAGCAGGAATATCTGTGAAATAAACTATCGCTGTGGAACAAAGAATTACATCAAAACTCTCATCATCAAAGTCTATATACTCTGCGTCTGCTTCAATTAGCTCGATATTTTGTAAGCCTAATTCCTCAATTTTATGTTGTGCTTGCTTGAGCATTCCTGAAGAAAAATCCACTCCAATTACTTTTCCTTCAGAGCCGAGAATTTGTGCAGCCGCAATAGCAATGATACCTGTGCCAGTTGCCAAATCTAATACTTTTTGTCCCTTTTGTAGAGGAACTAGCTCTAGTAGCGGAACAGCGCGACGAATGGTGTAATCGTTGTCGTAGCTTGTTCTGCTGTTAAAGAAATCAATGACTTCTTTTTTGTATTGTTGCTCGTATTGGCTGTTATGCATAAGATTTTTATTGCCCGAATTGCATGGTTTTGGACAAAGACCCAGGTAACTGATGGCAAGCCAACTTGAACAAGCAAGCGCACCAAGGGTTTTCGTTAGTCGGCTTTAACAAAGTGTTAGGTTGCGCTTTCGCCACTGTTTAAGGTTTCGGTTTCTGGTTTTCGACCCAGGATATACCAGCTAGTGAGTTCATCCCACACTCCTTGTTCGGTTTGGAGTGCCTCTAATTTTGCCTCAAATTCAGCTTTAGCTTTTACTAACTGCTCTGAGGAAAGCTTTGAGGAGAGATTTCGATATTTTGCAAGGGGTGGACGAGAAATTCCTTCCCATGTTGCTTTTGCCTGTTCTAAATTAATGTAGTTACCATGCTGCTCAGTCTTGATTTCTATCACTTCAAAGCCAGCGTCCACGAATAGACTTTGACACATTTCAAGTGTGCCGATTCGATTACTAGCCTCTAGCAAAACACCGTACTTTTCAAAGACCTCCCGCAAAACAACGTATCCGACATACGTAGTATCCGCAGGTGTATGAATGCCAATTACCCCACCAGGTTTGAGAAATAAATGCCAAATATGCAATGTGGCTTCTTTGTCCTCTATCCAAAGAAATGTATTTGCACACAAAATTTGGTCAAAACTATTGGCAGAAAAATTGAGCGATTCAGCATCGGCTAGTAGAAACTTAACATTGCTTAGACCTAATGCTTCAACCTTACATCTCGCCAACTCCAACATTCCGCTAGAAATATCTACACCAATAACTCGACCACCATCTCCAACGATTCGAGCTGCTTCAATTGCAAGGTGACCTGTACCCGTTCCAATATCCAAAATATGCTGTCCGGAACTGACGTGGGAATATTCAAGGAGATGTTGACAAATTCGCAAATGCCACTCGCTATCATCATAAGTTTGGCTTCTGCGGTTGTATAAATCTGCTATTCCCTGTTTGTAATCATTTAAGTCAAGTTGTTTGGTCATTAGGGTTTCTCTCACCAAGAGTCGTTATACCAATTCAAAATTCAAAATTCAAAATTTAAAATTAAGAAAGTCAGATGCCATCTAAATTTTAAGGTTTGCATCTGTTGCTTGATTTTGGCGAATTGGTATTAGTTCATCGCTAGCCTGAGGATAAGTTGCGAGTAAGCCTCTTGTCTTCTGAAAACTTGCGCTCTTTAATGTTGAAATCTTGCAAACTAGCAAAATTACAGTTCGTAATAAGCGCTCTTCGCCCTTACTAAAAACTATCTTCAGTTTTAGAAAGCCGACTTACAATATTTCTCTGTATGCCTTGGGTGTAATTCCTACCAGCTTGCGAAACAAAGCTGTAAAATTGCTTTGGCTAGAACAGCCAACGTAAAGGGCAATTTCAACAATAGGTAACTGAGTATAAGTGAGTAAAAATTTGGCACGCTCGATGCGACGTTGAATTATATATTGATGTGGAGTCAGCCCCATTGAGCGTTTGAACCAACGACAGAATGAATAGGAACTCATGTTCACCAGCACAGCCAATTCTGGCAGAGTTAAATCCAGTGCTAGGTTGTCATAAATATAATCGATTACCTGTCGCAGTTGTCGCTCAGAAAGATTAAGCTCAGGTGGAATGAGTTGCGGTGATACAGAATAGGTTTTGAGGAGATGAGCTGCAACAGCTGTAGCAACGGATTCACCGTAAAGTTTACCAGATGGACATCCTGCTTCCAGTTCCGCTTTCAGCGCCATTCCCAGGTGAAAAATTTGCGGGTCGCTTACTCCCCGGTGTGGTATGAGTTCAACATCAACCACATCATCTGCTACTCTCTTAAATAGACTGGAATTGACAGACACCAGAAGAAATTCGACATCCTGATACCAGCGAGCTTGTGTCTGAAAGCCTTTTGGAGTGATACCAATTTCACCTCTTCTCATCTGGGCGCTGTGTAACCGTCCGCCTGCTAGTCGCCAGTCAATTTGATATTCATGACCAAGCATGATACTGATGCTGTGCTGCTGCAAGCAAAGCTCTGGAGTCTCAGCGGGTGGTAAATGATGATATTCAACCACAATACCGTCCCAGTTTGTTCTGATACTAGACAAAATTGGTGGCTTGCAGGCGATCGGAACAAGTTTTCCGCTTGCCAGATTAATGGCTGAGAGTCGTTCAGATTTCATGCTACTTTTTGACTTTGCAGCTACTACAAAAAAATGCTCCTAAGATGCACATTTTATAACCCTTATATAGCAAGCATTTCACAAAGCTAATAAAAATGTGCTTCTTTCAAAAGTTGCGAGGAGGCTTAATACTTTTGACTTCTTACCTTATGGTTTTGACTTCCCCCTCGTGGGGCGCTCGCATCACACAAAGCACAAAAGCCCAGCTTTTTTGTATTCCAAGTGACAAAAGGTCACTGGGCTTTTGTTGCTAATGGCTCATTGCTAATTGCTGTACTGCCATGAACCATTAACTATTAGCAACTAACAGACGGCTTTGTCGATTCAGCTTGAACTACTAGAATTCAGGCGTAAGTCGGAAAATCAGTGTAGCCTTCTTTGTCAAAAGAATACCAGATACTTGGATCGGGTGGTGGATTTAGAGGCCAGCCATTGGTAAAACGCTCAACTAAATCCGGATTGCTAATTATGGGTCGCCCAAAGGCAATCAAATCAGCACTACCATCCTTGATTGCGGCTTCGGCGGTTTCTTGTGTATAGCCACAGTTACCTATAAGCGGACCTGTAAACACAGAGCGAAATTCAGCCAACGTCATCGGCTCTCCCAACTCGTGAAAGCCAAATCCTAGTCCATCTACTATATGCAAGTAAGCTAGACCGTAAGCATTCAACTGCTGGGCGACATAAAGAAAGGTTTCCCGGAAATCTGGTGAACCCATGTCATTATAATTGCCATTTGGAGACAGCTTCACTCCTACTCGGTTAGCAGGCCATACAGTCAAGATAGCCTCCACAATTTCTTTGAGAAAACGATAGCGATTCTCAAGGCTACCACCATATTGGTCTGTCCGATGGTTGGTCTTAGATTGCAGAAACTGATCGATTAAATAGCCGTTAGCTGCATGAATTTCCACTCCATCAAAACCAGCATCTTTTGCGCGCTGGGCTGCGCGACGATAATCCTCCACCACTAGAGGGATTTCGTTCGTCTCTAAGGCTCGGGGAGTTTCGTAGGGTTGTTTGCCAATCGGAGTGTGAATGTAATCTCCATTCAGCTTCACAGCAGAAGCGGAAACCGGTAGTTGACCATTTTCCTGAAAACTACTGTGACTAGCTCGCCCCATATGCCAAAGCTGTAGAAAAAACGGCGTCATGCGAGTATGCACTGCATCCACAACCTGCTTCCAGGCTTGCGCTTGTTCGTCTGAATAAATACCAGGGCTATTTACCCAACCATTAGCCTGTTTCGAGATTACGGTAGCTTCCGCAATCATCAAACCTACTGTTGCCCGTTGAGCGTAATACTCCGCCATCAGGGCGTTGGGTATACGCTCCTTGCCTGCGCGAGCTCGAGTCAGGGGAGCCATTACCACTCTGTTTTTGAGGGTCAACCCTCCCAAATCAAAAGGGCTAAGCAGGGTTGTAGAGAGGGTTTGAGTAGTCATTCAAGTTTTCGCTATGAACTTATGGAATCATGTACTAAGATAAGTCTGCCACCAATGATTTGCATT
This sequence comes from Scytonema sp. PCC 10023, assembly GCF_963920835.1. Taxonomy (NCBI): domain Bacteria; kingdom Bacillati; phylum Cyanobacteriota; class Cyanophyceae; order Nostocales; family Scytonemataceae; genus Scytonema; species Scytonema sp. PCC 10023. The sequence continues at coordinate 49,278 of NZ_CAWUDP010000058.1, read as the reverse complement.
TCACATAAAGCACAAAGACCCAGCTTTTTTGTATTCCCGCTGACAGGCTGACTCAACAGTACAGCATCTCCTTTAGGCAGAGGTTTCCCGAAAGCAGTGACGTTATCCTCAAATCTATATCGAACAGTGTATGGGCGGAAGTACCCGGCAAAATAGCTAAGAACTGGGGTATTAAAATGGCTATTAAAGAATTTTTAAACAAAATCTCTGACACAATCTGGGAAATTCCGGTTTCCTATAAACAAGGGATGCGCGTTCCCGCCCGAATTTATGCAACAGAAAAGTTAATTGAGGATTTGGACGAAGCTGTTTATGACCAAGTAACCAACGTAGCGACACTTCCAGGGATAACCAAGTATGCCTTATGTATGCCTGACGGACACTTTGGTTATGGTTTTCCCATCGGTGGCGTGGCGGCGATGGATATAGAGGAAGGGGGAGTCATTTCTCCTGGCGGTATCGGTTTCGATATCAATTGCGGTATGCGCTTGTTGGTCACCAACCTGACTTACGATGAAGTGAAACCCGATATCAAAAAGCTTGTAGAGAAGCTTTATCAAAGAGTTCCCGCCGGGGTAGGAAGCACTGGTTTTGTGAAACTTTCACGGAATGATTTTCGCGAAGTGGCTGAAGGGGGCGCACAATGGTGTATCCGCAATGGCTATGGTTGGGAAGAAGATTTGGCACTGATGGAAGAAAACGGATGTCTTAAAGGTGCTGACTCTTCCAAAATTAGTGAAAAGGCGATTGACCGAGGGTTTAACCAAATCGGCACTTTGGGGTCTGGTAACCATTATCTAGAAATTCAAGTTGCTCGACCAGAAAACATTTTTGATAAGGAATTAGCCGCGAGTATGGGAATTACCATGCCAAATCAGGTGGTGGTGATGTTCCACTGCGGTAGTCGAGGTTTTGGTCATCAAGTCGCAACTGACTATCTGCAAGCCTTTTTGAGAGTTATGGAAAGTAAATACGGCATCAAAATTCTCGACCGAGAATTAGCCTGTGCGCCTTTCAACTCTCCTGAAGGTCAGGCATATTTTTCGGCGATGAAGTGCGGTATTAATATGTCTTTTGCCAATCGTCAAGTCATCTTGCACCGCGTCCGGGAGGTGTTTTCGGAAATTTTTGGATACTCGGCAGAGGAATTGGGTATGCGGATGGTTTATGATGTGGCACACAATACCGCGAAATTAGAGCGTCATATTATAGATGGCAAAGAGCGATCGCTCCTTGTACACCGTAAGGGTGCAACTCGCGCCTTCGGTCCTGGGATGGGAGATGTTCCTGAACGGTATAAGAGTATTGGTCAGCCGGTAATTATTGGCGGTAGTATGGAAACCGGCTCATATTTATTAGTCGGTGTACCCAGCGGTGATCAGACTTTCTTCAGCACTGCTCATGGTAGTGGACGCACAATGAGTCGGGCAAAAGCACGAAAAACCTATCGTGGGGAAACCCTCAAGAAAGATATGGAAAGTCGGGGCATTTATGTCCGCAGTAACTCTTACCAAGGATTGGCGGAGGAAGCCGGTGCAGCATACAAGAATGTAGATGATGTTATCGAAGCGGCTGAGTTAGCTGGGATTAGCAAACGCGTGGTACGCTTCACTCCGATTGGGAATATTAAGGGGTAGGTTATGCTGAGCAAGGAGGTCCTGCTTGAACACTAAGGTATCATTCTGGCTTATTCCCTCGGCAGAAGACAAAGCATTTTTCCAAAAAATTATAGATACTCTTGCACAAGAGTATGACGCTCCAACTTTCACCCCTCATGTCACTATCTACTCTGGTGAATACGCCCTCGATGAATCTCCTTCTGAACTTATAGAAAAGGCAACACAGAAAGTTCAAAGTTTTAGTTTAAAAGTCGATAAGCTCTTATATACAGAGGAATTTACTAAGACTCTCTTCGTACAATTTCACCAGAATTCAATTCTTACTAGGATATCAGAAACCATACGTTGCAGTTCACAAAAACAATCTAACTTTGCTCTTAATCCCCACTTGAGCTTAATTTACAAACATTTAAGTGAGGAAATAAAGAAAGATTTAACAACTTCGATTCGTCTGCCAAATTCTGAAGTGTTTTTTGATGAAGTTCAAGCTATTGCGACTTCGGAGGAAGTACAAAACCGAAATGATGTTGAAAGCTGGACAGTCAGTTGTACAAGAAAACTTCAATCTTAGAACAAAAATAGAGAACAAATAAGTTATGGCAGTACGCACACCACTTACAGTGATTACAGGACCGTTAGGAAGCGGCAAAACAACGCTGCTGCGTCACATCCTCGAAACTGTCCCCAAAAAAATCGCGATTTTAATGAACGAATTTGGCGAAATAGCGATTGATGCCAAAATCATTCAAGGCAAAAATGTCGAGATGGCGGATCTGGGTGGCGGTTGCGTGTGTTGTTCTCTGCTGGGCGAGTTTGAAGCTGCTGTCAATGAAATTATTGATACAGTTGATCCAGACCAGATGGTGGTGGAAACAACCGGAGTTGCAGAACCAGATGCACTGGTTTTTGATATTCAAGAAAGTTTACAAAGAGTGCGGCTGGATGGGGTAGTTACAGTTATTGACGCTGATGCAATGGTGAAATATCCGTCTGTAGGTCATACAACTCGGATACAAATTGAAGCAGCAGATACCATCCTCCTAAACAAGGTAGATTTAGTTTCTGAAAGCGAGTTGCAAGCAATAGAAAAAAAGTTAAATTCCATTAACGAAATTGCTTCGATTTTACATAGTGTGCGGGGTAAAGTAGATCCGGATTTGCTTTTTGGTATCGGGCGCGATCGCGTGCAACCACCACCGCACCACGTTCACCAACTGGAATTTGATTCGTTTAGCTACACAACTTCTGCTACTTTGAATCGTCAATGTTTTGCGGAATTTGCTGATAGTTTGGAAATAGACGTATTTCGGGCAAAAGGATTTGTTCGCTTTTCTGAAGGAATTTATCTGTTTAATTTTGTGGCTGGTCGTTGGGAATTGGAACCATTTGAACAAGACGCGACGGAACTGGTTTTTATTGGTAAACAGTTGAACGAACGAAAAGCAGAAATTCTCGGTCGGTTAAAGAAGTGTGAGCAGTAGATCCCCCCAACCCCCCTTTTTAAGGGGGGCTATGAGAGAACAGATATGTAGATTTACTTAAAGAAATTGTTATTTATGTCATATGAATTTTTGGAAGATGTTGCCACCGCTGATATTGCCTTTCGCGCTTGGGGAAAGGATTTACAGGAGGTTTTCAAAGCTGCGGGCGATGCAACAATTAACACTATGATTGAAGATTTGGACTCGATAGAACTTAAGGAAACGCGCACCTTTAGTTTAGAAGATGACCAATTAGACCTTTTGCTGTTCAATTTTTTGCAAGAATTAGTTTACTACAAAGACAGCGAACTCCTGCTGCTGCGATCGCAGCAAATTGAGTTTGAGGAGAAAGAAGGAAAACACTACCTAACCGCTGTACTCCAAGGAGAAAAGCTGGATCGCGATCGCCACGAACAACGGGTAGATGTCAAAGCTGTGACTTTACACCTTTTCCAATTGGAAAAAACGAATGACGGTTGGACGGCTATGGTAATTCTTGATATTTAGACCAACTTTATAAATGACCTCTAAAAGCAAGATTTGACCCCTTTTGGCAAGAATTGACGAGACAGCCCCAACAGTTGTGTCCTAAATTTAGAAGTCGCAATGGAGATTAATACTCAGTCGCTCCTTGCAAGGGCTATTAAAAACCAGGAGACATCATGGGAAACTTATCAGGAAAAGTGGCGATCATTACAGGCGCATCTGTTGGCATTGGCAGAGCCGTTGCTCAACGCCTAGCCAAGGAAGGCGCATCCGTTGTCATAACCTATGCCCACAAGGCAGATGAAGCAGAGGAACTTGTTGGCGAAATCCATAACTTGGGTGGACAAGCACTTGCCCTCCAAACCGACTTCACAAAACTGGCTGACATTCGCCAACTGTTTACCAAGACGATTGAGCAGTTTAACAGACTCGATATTCTCGTAATTAGTGGTAGCGCACCGAGAGTTGTAAAACCTGTTGCTGAAGTTACGGAACAAGAGTTTGATTATGTCTTCGCCTTTAATGCCAAAGGCAACTTCTTTGCAATGCAGGAAGCGGCAAAACACATGGCGCAGGGCGGACGAATTGTCACGTTCTCAACCCCCTACACAGTGCAACCGCAACCGAATTTAGCTGTTACAGCCGGTAGTAAAGCGGCGATTGAGCAGTTTACGTTTGCGTTGGCAAAAGAGTTAGGCGAGCGTGGTATTACTGTGAATTCCGTCATGCCTGGACCAACAACAACGGAAAACTTCAAAGGCACAATTTCATCTGAAGATCAAGCACAGTTGGCGCAGATGTCGCCGCTGCGACGATTGGCAGAACCGGGCGAGGTTGCAGATGTAGTGATGTTTTTGGTCAGTGATAAGGCAAGCTATGTGACTGGGCACAACCTTCATGCTACAGGTGGTTTACCCTAGTGCTGGCTCATTGCTTAAGTAAACTATTTTATCTTCCCCAAAAGCGTAGTTATGGAATCATCTGTAGTTCTGATTAATGTATTCTCTGTGCCACAAGGCAGCGAAGAGCAGTTCATCCAAGTCTGGACTGAAGCGCTCGAATTCATGAAGAATGAACCAGGTTTTATCGACGCAAAACTTCATCGCAGCCTTGATCCAAATGCGCGATTCCAATTTATTAATGTTGCCCATTGGGAGAGTTCAGAAGCCTGGAAAACCGCATTTTCAAAACCTCAACTCAAAGCGCTCGGCTCTCAAGCAGTGTTTGAACAAAATCCTGCGCTTTACACCGTTGCGGTACAAACCTAATCTGCCAAGGAACAGAGAAAAGTCGAGCGGTGCCGATCACAGATTGCTCTACAGGTTGCTTTGGTACTTCTTAGGTGTTGTGCCTGTGAACTGTCGAAATGCTTTTGAGAAGTGACGCTGGTTTGCAAAACCGCATTCCAGGGCAATATCGGCAATAGCTACTCCCTGTTTCAACAACTCCTTTGCCCGTTCGATTCGCTGCTGCATGAGGTATCGGTAGGGAGCAATGCCCATTGATTGCTTGAATAGACGGCAGAAGTAGTACTGGCTCATGCCAAGTTCATTTGCGATCGCCTCCAATCCCAACTTTCGATTGAGGTTGTCGTTGATATAGTCAATCGCCTGTCGCAGCTTGTATGGAGGCAGACCATCTGAGTAAGCTGCAATGCGTGGGGTACAGGTGGAGTACTTTCGTAATAGATGAAGCGCCAGCATTGTTTTGAGTTGATCCACATATAAACTGCCCCAAGTGCTTTGAGATTCCAATTCCTGCCTCAACCCTTGCAAAACTCCGCAAATTAGGGAGTCTCGTACTGTAGCAAAGTGAGGGATGAGTTCGATACAATCTGGATTGACGATTTCCTGTCCTACTTTTGCCAAGAATGTAGGTTCGAGTGCTACAAACATGAACTGAGCTTCTTGTTGCCACTGGCAATAATGGAGTGTGCCAGCAGGAATGATGCAAGTGTCACCTGAGGTTCGGAATTCTTGCTGAAAGCGTCCCTCTATCCATCGTTCTGATAGGAAAGAGCAGAGGGCAGAAACAAGAATATGCATCGTGTTACGATGCTCGGCAGTACCATGTTCGGGCTGCTGATGAAGCTCAAAACGGATGTCTGTCCATGTGACGTTGGAACTCGATAGCAATGCTGGCTTGGGAAATAGCAAATTTGACGCTTTCTCCTGTCTGAAATTAATCAGTTGAATCCGTTCGTTGGGCATTTCTCCCGTCCCTTCTTTCTCACCTTTTGCTCTTTAATTTTCTCCAAGAACTGGTCTACTACAAAGACAGCGAACAATTGCTGCTGCTAAGGGCACAGCAAATTGAGTTTGAACACAAAGATAGCAAACACCAGCTAACCGCAATTACTCAAGGAGAAACGCTTGAGGGCGATCGCCACCAACAACGAGTAGATGTCAAAGCTGTTACACTACACCCTTTCCAATTAGAAAAAATGAATGACGGTTGGACAGCGATGGTCATTCTTGATATTTAACTGATGGGGAGTTTGAGGGGCTATAAATCCCGCACTATAACGGTACTCCGTGAGCGTGCACCCCACCCGTGCGATCGCTAACCCTCCCCAAGGCATTGGGGAAGGTTAGCGAGGGGTGTATTCTATGCAGATGCAATTAAAGCATATCTAGATCGAACTCTGCCCAAACAGCTGCGTGGTCAGATGCTGCGGTTGAACGGTCTTTTACTGTTGGGAAGGACTGTTCTCGTCCATTTGTTAATTGAGAAAGATTGAACATACCACGCCGTTCAACAGAAGCTTTGACTAAAGCTTCTCTCAACGGCTGGGATACAAGTAAATAATCAATTTGATCTAGCTGCTTACCAAAGGCGTGCGTCCATCTATCTGCTGTATCGGGAAACCATATTTCCAAAACATCATAAAGATTTTCTGTATTAAGTAGTTTCGCAAGTGTAGAACTGTTAGGTGTATCATTTAAATCACCAGCAACAACGACTAAGTCTTGAGATAAATCAAAGTTGGATACAATTTCACTGACGCGATTTGCCTGCTCTTGACGCCGTGGTGCGCTGTCATTTCTTTTACTTTTTAAGTGATTGCATAAGATAGTGAGCTTTCTGTCACCAGGAAGCAGAACTTCCACTTCAAGACAGTCTCGATCAAAAAGAGGTTCACCACGGGAGTCTTTATCGAAGATGTGAGTTCTGATATTTCCAATCGGGAACCGACTTAACAAACCAACATCAATTCCCCGCTTGTCGTTACCGTCAATCGCCATTGAATATTCAAAACGAGAATTGAGAAATTCGTCGGAAAACTCTTTGAGTATTAGACGGTTCTCAATTTCCACAAGGCACTGCACATCTGCTGCAATTTCATTGATGACCCTTGCCGTATTAGACCGGGTTTCCTCGGAAAATTTAGCACGCTTAAAAACTATACGACCGTCCCACGAGTCTACTCCGTTTGCTCTCACCCCGACAATTGCACCTGAGTCGCGATCGCGTTCAAATAAACTTCCCCTATCTTCCGCGATTTCAATATATTCTTCTAAACTTTTAAACAGAGAGAAAATTTTCTGCTTATTGTAAGCTTCTTGTTCTAGTTGACGTTGCAGTTCAGCAAGGTCATTTAGTAGCTTTTGATTCTCTACACCGTCCTTAATATCAAAGATGGCGGCACGATCAAAGAGATTCTGTGCGTTGAAAGTAGCGATACGTAAAGGACTACTCATACGAATGAAAGCTTACAATGAATGACGTTAAATAAGTAACATAAATGTGATCTATTTGACAGAAAAATTAGATTAATTTCATTTTCTACAAAAATCCTCGTCCATGAGCGGGACGAGGAGCTTCAAATTACTACAAACTACCAACGATATGCGGTTAGCTTGCTCCGACAGAAGCCCGACACTGTACCTGGGACAGGTCAGTGTTGGGATGAATGGCTTTCTCGGTGAGGAGTCCCACTCCCGACCAATAGCGGCTACCACTCGTTAAGGGAGTGGAGTGGGCGACTCTTCGCCAATCTCTGTGTTTGTTTGCTACAATGTATATGGTTTGCTTCACCCGTATTGGTGTCTGATAAGCCTCTGTCCAGTAGCCGAAGCGATTATTGGTAAGCGACTCCGTTGCACAGCATAGAAGTAAGTAGGCACATCTTGATTAATGCAAATTACCGATTGGTTTGTCCGATAGCGCAAATAAGCCAGCATCTCATCCAGGACAGTAAAATTTGTAGGGTACAAGGTAAGAAATTCTAGTCTGCGGTAGGGCATTCCGTGGACTTAAAACAAAGCTCAGCGCCTCCTAAGCAATAGCTGGATTGGCTGAGAAGCCCACACTGTACTGCTTGCAGTCAGTGTGGGAGTATGTCACCCAACCAGTTCCTTCACCTTGTTGATGATGCCTTCAGGGTCGATTCCCTGATGGGGGAACTGTTCCCATAAACCGCCACAGCCTTCTCTGTGAGTGCCGAGGTGGGCGAACTTTGGTGTCAGTCCGCGCTCAAGTAACCAAGTACCAAAGCGGCTACCCAATCCCGTACGGCGGTTAAATGATTCAACGACCAATACAAAGGGCGCTTTACCAACCTTCGCGAGCGTTTCTTCGTCAATGACGTTGAGTGTTGGCTTATTGATTAAGCCGACGTCAATTCCTTGCTGTTTGAGGCGTTCTACGGCATCCAGCGCGCGGTATAATGCCTCACCAAAGCTAACGATGTAACCAGCAGTGCCTTCACGCACCACTTCATCTTTGCCAGGAACAAAGGTGTAACCTTCGCCGTAGAGGTTTTTACCATTGACATCAACAATGTTTGGAGTCTTGGAACGGGTGGAGAAAATAAACCGTAGTCCTGGATCAAAGAAAATTGCTTCAACGCAAGCTTTCATTTGCGCGGCGTCTGCGGGGAAGTACAACCGCGTTTCGTAACCGTCATCCAACCCGTTATCGGCAAACATATTGTTTATACCGAAGTGACAGGTATTATCCGCCATGTCATCTACGCCAGAGTGAGAGAAGTGACACAGGACGTTGGAGTAGTTCAGCCGCGCCATCGTGATTTCTGAAATGCACATTTCCAAGAAGGCGCTGAAGGTGCCGAAGATCCCTTGCTTGCCTTTTTCCATGCCAAATCCGGCCGCGGCAGAGAAATTACCTCTCTCCATAATGCCAGAACTGATGAAGATTTCTGGATAGGCGTCATGAATCTTCTTCAGTCCGCAAGAGCCTTCGAGGTCACTATCGATACATATTACCTTTTCCTTGCGCTCTGTTTCACTCATGCGGCTGAGGACGGATACCACCGCATCACCAAACACGTTGCGGTTAGAATCCCATTTGTCACCGGAACCTGTGAAGGTGTAGTTATTCTTGGGCTTTTGAATGCTCTTGAGATATCTGACGGCATCGGTGAGTCCACGCTTTTCCAAGTAGGCGATCGCCTTGTCCACTGGGATAACATCATGACCATGCGTTGAACCTTCTATGCCTTCAATCCCTACAGCCATTTTCCGCTTGTTAACCAAGGCGACGGGTCCGTTAGTCGTTACTGCTTGACTGATCCGACGATACAAATCATCCAAGTCCTCGCCATCTCCCTCATTGACATTCAGCCCGTGACCTGCCAGTGTTTTGGCAACGCTGAAACCTGGCAGATAATCAGAAGGATGTCCGGCGATCGTAACATCATTATCATCGATAATCAGCTTCACATTCAGATTCTTGGCAACCGCCAAACGTGCTGCTTCTGCATCATTGCCTTCCTGCTGCGAACCATCAGATCCAAGGCAGATAACCACCTTATTCGGATTTGCCAGTGCCACACCATTAATGTAGGGCCATACATGTCCCAGCCGTCCAGAACTGAACTTCACTCCGGGCGTCAGTCCGAGTTCAGGATGTCCAGGCAGTTTTGCACCAGCTTCGCGGTAATGAACAAGACTCTCAGCAGATAACTCACCGTGCAAGACAGCCATGAGGTATTGCGTGGCAACGCGGTGTCCCGCCTCATCAAAGAAAATCGGCACGAATTTATCTGGTGCGCCCCGAAAAAATGCATCGAGGATGACTACCTCTGGCACTGTGTCGTAAGCACCACCGGTGTGACCGCCCAGACCTTTGGCAGCACCTGTAGCGGTGAAGAAAACGATCGCATCGCGGCACAGCTCAATGTTAGCTTTTAGTGTCTCCCGCTGCTCCCAAGTGAGGTTCGGATTGGTAGGGTCTAGTGCCAGTGGCTTGTATGCACCAAGGTTAATAGAAAAGCTAGCTGTAGCAATAGTCATGGCTGATATTCCTGTATGTAAATCATTAACACGGGAGAGAACCGTCCTCTTTGACGGTACACTGCAACGGGAATCTATATTGTTATGGTGGATTGCAATCAACTCACCGCACGTTTATTTTCTTACCCAGTTTTCCCAAGAGAGTTTTTATCCTCACATCGTTATTTGCATCAGAACTGTAGCCATTGTTAGCCGTCTTTAGACAGCTTGAAATGGCATGAAACGCTGCACTTTCGACTCTATTGAATGGCAACGATTATAGATAAGTATAAATGCTTATGGACATAATGAGCAAGATAAATGTTGAAGATTAAGACATTTGTGCTGTTGAACACAGCAGTAAGGGTGCTGCTTGTGCTGCTCGAAAAACCCTTTGTTGCTTATGGCCCAATTGCCTGCGACTGTAATATCAAATGTGGCATCCGAGGAAAGGACGACAAACTCAAAGTTTCCCTCCTTTGCTTAATGTCCCCTTCACGAAGTCCATACCTTAAGTCCAAACTACAGTCAATCAGGTTAAGTGACTGATTTTAAGAATTTCTTATAAAGATTTTACGAAAAAATATAAAAGCTTCATGAAGTTCGGAACAAATTGATCTTATGGGTAGAAAAAGATGTAAATAATATTAAAGGTGCATAACGACTCAAATGATTAGAGCTTTTAAGGCTTGATGTGAGTCAGACGATGTAAGTTAGAATGAAGGATGTTTTTTGACAGTATCAGGTGAGAAGTTAAAAAACTTGCTTGCCCAGAGTAAATCGACTGAATAGCGGGTATCTACCGCCAGCCAAAGCTTAAAAAGCTTTTTAAGAGCTGGAATTCTAACGCCATGTAAAGACGCTTACTGTTGCTTCGTCAAGTGTCTCTACAGCTAACCCGTAATCACAAGAATTTACTATGTACAACCAAACGTTTCGGGCTTTCACTAGCATGAGCCCAGTTTTCATTGATTCTGAACTAGCAGAGATCGCTTTCGTGAGTAAAGGCGTTACACCAAAAGCCAAGGTGATTGTCCTCGACACTACAGAGAACAAAAACGCACAAATTACCAAAGTCTTCAATCCACATCTCAATATCTCTAGGGTCCCTATCTCCCACCAACAATCGGAAAGTCTGCAATTAGGGAGAACCTAACGAGGGCAAACAAAACCTAAATAAAAACCACACTGTCTCTTAACAAGAGTAGGTAAGAGCATCAACTAGAGATGGTAATACCGAGCTTTATGGTGGCTTTGGCTATGCTAAGGGCGACTAGAGCCGCCTTTAAGCAGGCCTTAGCACGAGCTAAGTAGTGGTCTGTCGCATTAGTTTTGATAGGAACGCACGTGAGCGATTTATCGCTCAATTGCCTTGGGCTAAAGCCCTTACTACGAAATTTCACAACCTATCAAAACTAATGACATGAAACACTAGTACTCCACCAGACAAACTTTGTGGGTTTGTAGTGAGCGATTTATCGCTCAAGCAAGCACTCTTCCTGCTTACTAAATACACCTCAGGCTTTGCCTTGGCGGACTACTAGAGCTGAGACCGCAACTATCTGTGATGCATATAATCGGCACGAGTCTATGTGTGCAACTCATATGATCATGACCTGATAGGCATGGTCAGAAGCTTGTTGCCCATCGGTACTTCATCGAGCGTGATCGCTACTTTACCTATCTCTAGACCACTTTGTTGGTCATTGTTCATGAGTTATTGGTCAAGACAAACAACAAACAAGGATTGATTCAACATGAGTACTATTACCGTTTCGTCTACTGCTGACAATGGAGCTGGTTCTCTTAGAGATGCGATCGCTCAGGCACAATCAGGCGATACCATTCAATTTGACCCCAGCCTTGCCGATAAAACCATTACCCTCACTTCAGATCAACTCACAATTAACAAAGACCTGACAATTGATGGTGCAGGTGCTAGTGGTCTAACCATTAGTGGCAATAATGCGCACCGGATTTTTGATGTACCAGAAGGTGGCTCCACTTTTACTTTGCGAAATTTGACCCTTGCCGATGGAAAAGCCACTGGTGACTGGGAAGATGGTGCTGGAGGCGCAATTCGCACAGTTAGTAGTGATAAGCGCACTACTCTCAACGTAGAGAACAGCAAATTTGTGAATAACAGCGCTTCGGGCGCAGGAGGAGGCGCAATTTGGGGAGGCTTTAACACCGCTAACACCATCACTGGCAGTGTATTTGAGGGGAACGACAGTACTGCTGGTAAATCGGAACGTGGTGGCGGTGCAGTTGCTGTCAACACTAACAGTACTCTGACGGTGAAAGATAGTGACTTCACTAATAACAAGGGAACTAATGGCGGTGCAATCAACACTGTATTGAGCACACTCACAGTAGAAGACTCTACTTTCCGCAATAATGACTCAACAGCCGGAGGTCCAATAGGTCCTCACACCATAGGTTATGGTGGTGCCATCTATACTGATGGCGCGAATGCCTCTGGACCAAATTACGATTATGGTCCAGTCGGAGGCACAATTACCATTCGTAATAGCGAAATTGAGGGTAACAAAGCTGCTGGACAAGGGGGAGGACTGTTTCTGTATGCTTATCCCCCAGACAAAGTGATTGTTGAAAATTCCAACATTAGCAAAAATGAGGTGATTGCGGACTCTCGAGGCGATTCACTAGGCGGCGGTCTGCGAATTGGTAATGGTGAGTTTACTGTCAACAACACCACCTTCAGCGAGAATCGGGCACTCCAGCAAGGTGGTGGTTTATGGGTAGGAGAAGAAGCGCCAGGTACCATTAGCAAAAGTACATTCACTGGTAATCGAGCCGAGAGTGCTGACGGCGAAGGTGGTCAGGGTGGAGCAATCACTTTAGCCAATTACTCCAATCCTGTCACTATTGACGGTACGAGCGTTGCTGACAACTACGCTGGTTTTCAAGGTGGAGGTATTTCCGGAGGTGGCTCATCCACCACTGTCAAAGACTCAACCTTCGCAAATAACGTTGCAGGTAACGATTGGAACATCAAGAACCAAGTTACTGATCAACTCAGCGATGGTGGAGGAAATACCCAATGGCCAGGCAAAAATGCGAATGATCCCAGTGATTTGAATGTCACGGCATCTATTAATATTGCAGAGCCTAATGGCAGTGATTCGCAAAACATTGTCGCAAGAGCAGCAAATGCTGTAAGTATTGATGGCAATGACTCCACCCTTGGTGCGGGGAATAACCTCATCCCAGCAGCTACCAGTGACAATAGCTTAATTAACGGTACTTCTGCAGACACCACAGGCAACAGCTCTAACAACAGTACCGTGAGTAGTCTGTTTCCTGGAAACACCATAGATAACAGCGCCAATGGTAGCGATACCCCTGTAGATATTAGTGGAAATCCCACGAACACTGATTCAGATGGTGGTCTTACCCCAGTCCTTAGTGGTAGCGATAGCCAGCTGTGTGGTAATATCACTTTGGACGATAATCTCTACAACAGTTTTAAGGAACAAATCACACAAGGTAACGGGCTTGACGGCTTCACACTAACTCCTGGTCAAATTTCTGAGTTGAATCCTAATTTCAACTCTGGAAAAGACTACACCGGCATCAGCTTGTTAGATGGTTTAAATCCAGGTCAATCGTCAGCTAACAAGCCAGGCGGCGATAGTTGGAATCTGGACAACACTCAGCGTCAGTCACTGCCAAACTTACAAGGAACCAACACTTCGACGCTTGTGAGTAACCCCCAATCTGGGTCTGGACAACTTTACCCGGTTCAAGCCCTGTAAGCGTATTGCGTATTGGGTGAATCATCTATATGATGATTAGCACCCAATACTGACGGGTACTACAGATGGCTAATCTCATCACTTGCGAGCGTTTTCGGATTCTTCAGGTTTGACAGAAGTCTGGTTTTGTCAAACCTGATTTCTAAAATATTCTCACTTGTGAGCTAATACAAAAAATATCGGAGCATCACACCAAGCGCCTTGTTCTGTCATGGGTAGCGCCTGAACTTCTGATATATATTCAGATCTGCATTGCTCTAATTGATCTGGTGCAAGCTGAAAGACTTGATAGCCAAAAACATTTTTAGAGTTCATTTTCCATAACTCCTCAGCAGTTTTAGCATCAGGAGTGAAATACCAACCAAACTGCTCTTGTGTGACTTCAATATTTTGAAAACCCGCCTCTTGTAACACGTTGTGGCATCTCTCAACTGTACCAAGCGGTTCATTTGGGTTGGGAACTTTTACACCATATCTTTGGGCAACTTCACGAAACAAAACTGATGGAGGAAAAGCTGTTTTCGCCCAAGCATTAAACGCCAAAATACCACTAGCTTTGAGAAAGCGATGCCATTGCCGCAAAGCGGTGGGAATATCAGTTAAATAACAGATAGCCAAAGAGCATAAGAGAACATCAAAACTATTATCATCAAAAGTTAAATTCTCTGCATCTGCTTCTTGAAAATCAACATTTTTCAAACCCTCTGTCGCCAGTTTTTGTTTTGCATGGGTAAGCATTCCTGAGGAAATATCCACACCGATGACTTGACCTGCATCGCCAACTATTTTGGCAGCATTAAGAGCGACTATACCTGTACCTGTTGCAATATCTAGAATTGTTTGTCCACTTTGGAGTTGGGCGAATTCAATCAGGCGGTTCGCGACAGGAGCATAAAACCTACCTTGGTCGTAATTCGTTCGAGAATTGAAGTCAGTTAGTAATTGCTGCTTATATTTTTTTATATCTGCTTTTTGTAGCATTGGAACAATTTCCCAAATTGTTTTTCTGTCTAACTGGTATGTAACTCCTGAAACGCTGATTTTTATAACTGAGAGGTCATTTATAAAGTAAATATTAAGTAGGATGTGTTACGGCTATATAAAGATTTGGAAGTTTGAGAGAGTCAGAACTTGCCGTAACGCATCGCATTTGGTGCTGCGTTAAAGCAACGCATAACTCACTCTACAATTTAAGGTTTACTTTATAAATCAGTTCTGATAATCTTTTTTCAACAAAGAAAATATTCTCAAGTCATGAAACTGACCCTTCCAGTAACCATATTCTCTAAGAATGCCTTCCTCTAGAAACCCTAATTTTTGCAACAACTTAATAGATGCTGTGTTTTCCAGCATCACCATCGCCTCAATTCGATTCAATTCGATCGCTTGAAATCCAAACTCAATGACAGCAAAGAGTGCTTCTGTCATAATACCTTGTCGCCAATGGGCTTTTGCAAGCTCATAACCAAGTTCTCCCAAAAAAGGATTCTTGTAGCGATAACCGCAAGAGCCAATGATGACATTTCTCGATTTTTGGCTCGTTTAAGGGCTGTCTGGATATTTCGCACTTCTTCATCTAGGCGCAACTTGCTTGTATCTTTGGAATTGGCAGATAAAATTAAGATTTTTTTAAAAGTCATATTTAGAAATTCAAAAATGTGGAAGTATTATAAAATACTTGAGAGTTATAACGTGTTAATCTGAAATGTCAATTTTCAAGGAGAATTTGATTGGGAATAGCTTATGAGCCAGCAAGAGCATTCCGATAAAAATTTGCTACCCATACCTAAGCCAATGATTCAGCAGCAGGTAGAAAATACTACTTTGGGTGGCGGGATGCAGGCTGCAATAGGTGATAATATCCAAATTCAGGGTGACAGCAACGTTGTCACTTTTAATAAGACTGAAATTTTGCAAATTTCTGTTGATGAGATTAAAACCCGTGAATTTATAGAAACTTCTCCGTACAAAGGTTTAAAGAAATTTGAACCAGAAGATAAAGACCTGTTTTTTGGCCGTGACCAATTTCTTACAAGTTTAGTAAATGAGCTAGAACAAACTAACCTAGTTTTACTTTTGGGTGCTAGTGGTAGTGGTAAATCATCGGTAGTGCGTGCAGGTTTGGTTCCCTGGCTTTCCAGAAAATACGGAACGCGATTAGTTAACCTGATATTTACCCCTGACCAAGACCCGTTTGAATCTTTATATGCTAGTTTACTTAGTAAAAATACGCAAAATCAAGCCCAAATCGCCCGTGAGGCTAAAGCTGACACATTAACTCAAGTAGTAACAAGGCTAAAGCAAGCTGATGATTATTGGTTCATCTTTATTGACCAGTTTGAGGAACTATTTACTACCAGTGAATCAGAAAAACGCGATCGCTTTATCGCCAGTTTGCTACAACTAGCCAAAGCCAAGCTGCCTTCAGTCAAAATCATAGCAACGATGCGGGCTGATTTTCTTGACAAGTTAAGCCCCTATCCAGCATTGGTGAAAGCTACAGACAAGCATCGTCCGCTGATTGCAGAAATGCAACTGGATGAGTTGCGTTTGGCGATAGAACAACCTGCTGCTCATCATGGAGTCGTTTTTGAAACAGGGCTAGTTGAGGAAATTATTAAAGATGTGCAGGGGCAAGCAGGTTATTTGCCTTTATTGCAGTACACGCTGAATCTACTATGGGAAACGGAAGCAAAAATTGGTAGTATTAATGACCGCACATTGAATATCAGTACCTATCGGAAGTTGGGCGGAGTCAGAGGTGCGCTTCAGCAACGGGTGGATAAAATTTATGAGGATTTATCAGCACAGGAAAAAATTGCTACTCAGAGAATCTTCCTCAAACTGGTTGATGTTGGTGGGGATGAAGGCTCTGGTACTGAGTGGAAGCCAGTTCGCAGACGGGCGCTTCGTTCTGAGTTTAACGATGAGCTTGAACAAGGTGTGCTGGTTAAGTTGATTAATAATAATTTGTTAGTGAGTGATCGCCCCTTGCAATCCCAGCAATCTACCATAGAAATTGCCCATGAAACGCTGCTTACTTCATGGACAACGTTGAATACTTGGATAAAAGAAAATCGTAACAGCATAGCGCTTCGTAACCGATTAAATGATGATGTGGAACGCTGGGAAGCTTCTAAAGCTGAAGATGAACTGTGGGCTGGCTCGAAGTTAGAGAAAGTTCTGGAACTTCGAGGAGATGCAACTTTTAATCAAGTTTTCGGTGGGTTTGGCAAGACGGCGAACCAGTTTATTGATGCTAGTTTGGGATTGCGGGATCGACAATTGCGAAAAGCAAGGATTGTGGCTGTTGTTGGTGTAACTCTAGCTGTATTCGCAGGAACAACTGCTATTTTTGCTGGCTATCAGCTACGACAAGCAGCACAACGACGTATGGAGCAGTATGCATCAGCAGCTGAAGCCTTGTTAACTAACAACCCTACAGAAGGTCTAGTATATGCAATCAGCGCTTTTGGCTTGAGTCATTCTCCCTTCATCAGCTTCAGGGATGCGAAAACTCCTAAATCAGTTCAAAAAAGTCTGTTTAACGCTCTCCTGTCTAGTCGCGAGGAAAATATCCTGCGCGTCCCTAAAGCTGAAATTAGCTCTGTAGCACTTAGTCCTGATGGACAGTACATTGTAACTGGCAGTAATGACGGCACAGTGCGACTGTGGAATTTAAAAGGAAATATTATTAAACGCATCCAAGTGCCAGAAGCTCAAGCTCATCCTGAAGTGCCCGCCAGCATAAGCGTAGCGTTTAGTCCAAACAACCAACATATCATGGTTGGTGATGTGGATAGTACGGTATGGCTGTTGGACTTAAAAGGAAATCTTAGAGAAGGGCCATTTAAACCTCCCAAAAAAAGCATGACACCTACATTCAGTCCAGACGGACAACATGCTATCAGTTATGATCGAAGTACGCCATATATATGGAATCTACGAGGAAGCTCTGTTGGTATGCTACCTCAAAATCCCAAAAGTTTAGTCTGGGAACTTTTTACAGTCGAGGGGGAGGGAGAAGGATATTTTGCATTTAGTAGAGATGGCAAGCAAGTTATTGGTGGACTATTTGGCAGTATAAATTTATGGGAATTAGACGGTAGTTCTGCCAGAAAATCCTTGCCACTACCAGAAAAAGATGGGATTAGTTCAGCAGCGATTAGTCCTAATGGGCAAACTATTGTTGCCGGAACAGTAGATGGTAGAGTTCGGCTATTGAACCAGAAAGGTCAATATATTTCAGGTCCATCTCAAGGACATACAGAACAGGTTACATCCGTTGAATTTAGTCCTAATGGGCAACGTATTGCTAGTGCAAGTCAAGATGGCACAATTCAGATCTGGAATGCACAACCCCTGTGGGATTCAGCACCTCTGCGACCAACTAGTAAACTAATGCGAATCCCAACCACAGCAGTTACCTCTGTAAAATTCACTCTCGACGGAAAACATTTTGTCAGTTTTAGTGAAGATAACATTGTTAGGGTGTGGAATGCCCAAGATGATTTAATAACCGGGGAGAAATTACAACCATTGGGATCTGATTCTCGGTTCAGCGTACCTTCAGGAATTACAAGCCTACGAGCTGTAGCATTTAGTTCAGATGGAAAACACATCATAGCTAGGGGAGTCGGAAACTGGGGTGGTGTAGTAGCAACGAATTTAGTTTGGAATTTGCAAGGTGAACAAGTTGGTGCGGAGCAGAACATCAATGCAATTACTAATGCTCAAACAAATTCTGTTGCTGATCCGAGTACAAAGCTTGACTTTAGCCCAGACGGGAAGAAAATTGTGAGTATTTCCGGTGATGATTTAAGCGTCCGTATGTATGAAGTTGCATTGGATTCCTGGCTTGAAACCGCCTGTAATCGCCTACGCTATCACCCTATTCTCACCAAACCTGCAACCGATGTTGCTAAAGAAGCCAGGACGACCTGTGAACGATATGTCTGGTCCAACAATCAATCCTTTGCAACTCGGGCTTCTGAAGTTTCTGCTTCTCCCCAAGTTGAAGAACCAGCCAAACTACCTAAACTGCCAGAAGTGACCCCTACTTCCGTAGCGTCTCAACCACCCCCTACACCAGCACAGACGACACCTTCTCCCACAGTTTCTCAATCACCATCTACATCAACCAGCTCGTACAAATTCGAGTTTCCTCAAGCGTCCTGCGGTGATAAATCAGCAGACCCTGACACTGCATTCTTTCCCGTATTCATTGATGATAGAACTGTGGAAGAGGTTCGCAGCAAATACTGTGCAGATGCGTATTCTGTTTCCAACAGACAGAAGACGGGTAAACCTTCTGTACAAGTTGCTAGCTTTAGCGATCGCCAAAAAGCAGAAGCCTTTGCCAGAGAAGTCGGCGGAGAAGTTGGTGAACCCCACTCCTTAAAGCAGCCGTAGAACCTGCATCACTAAATTATACCGTAAAGGGACTTACGGATAGGGCGATCGCATTGGTACTACTGGATAAAGTCGTGATCGCTGAGGTGTGAAAAGAGTGATCGCCTATTTCCCAGAACACAGCGATTACCATCTGTGCGATCGCAATGGTAATGACAAATAAATGTAAGCAATTGATACTTCCTGACGTCAATGCCAAATTGTGATTAAAATGGCTAATGTATCAAGCTGTTAACTCCCAGTAATGCCCCAAGCTTACGATTGGAAAAGGTTTTGGTGTCCAAGGTCAGGTAAGATTAATCTGACAGGCTTTGGTTATTTATATGACCCAGATACAGACTTTGGGCGTTATTTCAATCCAGATTTAGTTACATTCGATGCGATCGCTCATATACCCTGCTTGACATTACTAGGGGAACCAGGAATTGGCAAGAGCTTCGCTATTGAAGCAGAACAAAAAATAATTGATGCCAAAATCAAAGAAGAAGGTTCTCAAGTACTCAGGTTAAATCTTCGTGAATACAGCAGCGAAGACAGATTAGTTCGCAGGCTTTTTGAAAATCCTATTTTTGATGCTTGGATACGGGGAAATCATCGGGTTTATATTTTTCTCGATAGTTTAGACGAGTGTCTGCTGAGAATTAATAACTTAGCAGGATTATTAGCAGGCGAGTTGTCTAATTACTCAGATCATATAGAACGCTTATATTTTCGCATTACTTGTAGAACTGCTGATTGGCCTAATAGCCTTGAACAAGATTTGACAAAACTTTGGGGAAAAGAGGCTGTAGGAGTTTACGAGTTAGCCCCCTTACGTCGGGTAGATATTGCTTCGGCTGCACAAGCAGAAGGTTTAGACGAGAATGCCTTTTTTCAAGCCATTGAACAACAAGAAGTTGCACCACTAGCGATTAAACCGATTACACTCAAATTTTTGCTGAATACGTACCACAAAAACGGTAGCTTACCTACCCAGCAAACAGAACTATATTTACAAGGTTGTCGATTGTTATGCGAAGAAACTAACCAAAATCGCCGTGATGCTCGGCTCACTGGTAACTTAACTGCTGACCAAAGAATGGTTATTGCGGCTCGTATTGCAGCTGTAACAGTCTTCTGCAATCGATATGCTGTTTGGATGAACATAGATCAGGGTGATGTTCCACAAGAAGATGTTGTAATACGCGAGTTAATGAGTGGAACAGAATTTGCTTTGGGAGACGGATTTTCTGTCACAGAAGAAGCTGTTAGAGAAGCATTATCTACAGCATTATTTTCTTCTCGTGGCTCTCATCGCATGGGATGGGCACACCAAACTTATGCAGAGTTTCTTGCAGCTTGGTATTTGCAACACCGTCAATTAACTTTAGAGCAAATGATGAGCTTAATAGTTCATCCTGGGGATTCTGATAGCAAATTGGTTCCCCAACTTCATGAAACAGCAGCTTGGTTATCGAGTATGAATCAAGAAGTTTTTCAGGAGGTGATGAAGACAAACCCAGATATTTTATTAAACAGCAGCGTTGCTACTGCCGACGATACAGTTAAAGCAAATTTGGTTAAGTCTTTGTTAAAACTTTATGATGAAGATAAATTAGTTTACGAGCCTAGATTTGGAGCTTATATCCATCTTAAAGATCAAAACTTAGCGGCACAACTTCAAGCGTATATTTGTGATATAACTAAGAACGAAACAGCGCGATATGTAGCAATAGAAATTGCACAACAATGTAAGGTTAAATCTCTTCAAGAAGACTTGGTAAATGTTGCCCTTGCCCCCGAACAAGCTTATTGGCTTAGGGTCAATGCGGCAGATACTATCTGTCAAATTGGTGATGAAGAAACGAAGGCAAGATTAAAACCATTAGCATTTGGCGAAGTTGGGGATGATACTGAAGACGAGCTTAGGGGTTATGGTCTTCGTGCTGTTTATCCCAATAATTTAACTACAGTAGAATTGTTTAATATAATTACGCAGCCGAAGAAAAATACTAGGGGCGGAACCTATCAAGATTTTGTAGCGAAAGAAGTTGCACTACAAATGAAATTAGATGATTTACCAGTCGCTTTAGCATGGGTTGAAAAACAACCCAGAAGATATAATCAACATTACCCTTTCAATCGACTGTCAGATACAATAATACTTAAAGCTTGGGAATATATCGATAATCCAGATATACTCAAACTGTTCGCCAGTGTGGTTTATTTTAGATTAAAAAATCATGAAACAATAATAGATAACCATTCTTATAACAATCAACAATCAACTTTTGAAGATGCTTTAATAAAAAATGAAGATAAACGTCGCCAAATCCTAGAAATAATAGTTCAGATTATCTCCGAAGCAGATACGGAAGAAAATATATTGACTTTAAGCTATAGGTTTCCAATAATAGATAAAGATTTTGTATGGTTTTTGGGAAAAGTTAGAGAATCTAAAACTGATGCAATTCAGGAAAATTGGTCAAAACTAACATTGCGTCTTTTCAAAAGATATGACCCAGAACAAGTCAATTTAATACTTACAGCTTGTCAAGATATTCCCATATTAAAAATACAATTTGCAGGACTAATTGACCCCGTTGAATTGGGTTCTCTACAAGCAGAGGAAGCAAGAACATATTACCTCGAAGACTTGAAACGGCAGCAAAGTCATAATCAACAGCTTTTAGATCCACTTCCAAAAGAAAGAATTATCAAACTTTTAGATCAGTTTGAATCTGGGAATATCGATTCATAGTGTCTTCTATGTCAAGAGATGACACTGATGCCAGATAGTCAATACTATGATGATGTGCTTTTGTGTAAATCTGATTTAACAACCCTTCCTGGTTGGAAAGAAGCTGAATCATTAATAAAAGCAAGAATCGTAGAAGCAGCAAAAGTATATATAGATAAAGGAAATCCAGAAACTCATAAATGGCTGGGAACAAATACTTTTTATTACTCTGCAATAGCTGGTTATAAAGCCATACGGTTAATTCTAGAAGAAGATCCAGAGCATATATCTACCATCCCTGCTCATATTTGGCAAAAATGGGCATCACTTATACTTGACTATCCCAAAGAAGGTGATGAGAAAAGCCAAAATATTCATCAAGAAATTTTAAGCATTACATATCAAAATGCACCAGATGAAATAATTAATACCTTGATGCTTTTGATTGACCAGGAAAATCAGGAACATGGATGTATTTTTATTCATCGTACAGTAGAAAAATGTTGGAACGAAAAGTTAGCAAGTGCTATTTTTGAGAAAGTGCAGGATAAAAATTTAAGACATCAAAGTTTTGATACTCTCCTTGAGGAGCTTATAAAACACAAAGTTGATAGCGCTAAAATTTTTGCAGAATCGCTACTTTCTTTACCAATTCCTAAAGATGGGGAAGTAAGAGCCAAAGCACTTGCTGCAGCAAAAGCCTTGATAAATTATGCAGATGATGCAGGCTGGTTGGTTGTTTGGTCTGCAATTCAACAAGACCTAGAATTTGGTCGAGAGGTTATTGGGTCATTATCCTTTCTTCTCTCATACGAAGGCAGTTTAGAAAAAAGATTAAAAGAAGAATATATAGCAGATTTATATATTTTTCTTGTCAAGCAATATCCTTCTGTTGAAAAATTCCCAGAAGACGGTCCTTCATCTGAAGAACTTCAAGGGGTAAAAGCGAATGTAATGACATCAAATAATGATATCCTACTCTGGAGAAATTATATTCCACAACGTCTAAAAAACCGTGGTACACCCAAAGCTTGTGAGGCAATTCGGCGAATCATAAGTGAATTACCAGAGCAAAAGGATAAATTGAAGCAGTTTTTATTAGAAGCTGAGGCTTTAACTCGTCGTAATACCTGGATTCCACCACAACCATCAATAATAATTGAACTAGCAAAAAGTAGGCACTGTAAAGAGGTACAGCCTCTAATCAACTATAGAATTATACAAAATATCCAAGATAGCACTGTTCACGGTAGTGTGCAGGCATTACAAGGAGATAATAGCCAACAAATTATAGAGAATGTAAATGCAGAACCCCAAGAAAAATAGCTAAGACAGCAAGATATTCGGCAAAATTTTCAAAGTAATTAGGACTTACGCATTGACAAAATTCCTCTTCTTGTAGCATTGAAACAATTTCCCAAATTCTTTTTCTGTCTCACTGGTATGTCACTCCTGAGAGGCTAAGTTTTATAACTGATAATCTTTTTTCAACAAAGAAAATATTCTCAAGTCATGAAATTGACCCTTCCAGTAACCATATTCTCTAAGAATACCTTCCTCTAGAAATCCTAATTTTTGCAACAACTTAACAGATGCTGTGTTTTCCAGCATCACCATCGCCTCAATTCGATTCAATGCGATCGCTTGAAATCCAAACTCAATGACAGCAAAGAGTGCTTCTGTCATAATACCTTGTCGCCAATAAGCTCTTGCAAGCTCATAGCCAATTTCTCCCAAAAAAGAGTTCTTGTAGCGATAACCGCAAGAGCCAATGATGACATTATCGTTTTTTCTAGCTATTCCCCAACGAATTCCCTGTTTACTTTGGAAACGTTCTGACCTACGATGAATCAAACCTTTCACTTGTTCGATACTTGTAGGAGGTTCTAGATCGTGATATTTAGTTACGTCTTCATTAGCAAAAACCTGAAAAATGGCTTCTGCATCAGACAAATTGGTTGCCCTCAATATGAGATTTTTGGTTTCTAGTTGCGGAAATTGGCTCTTTGCACTATCAGAGATCATCCTACATTTTGCTCCTCGTTAAAATTGCGATCGCGTAGCGTGTCCCGAGGACGAGCGCGGGCGCTCTGCGCCATCGCCTTTTTTTTATCAATCATTTATCAAAAATCATAACTTCTCCTTAAAATTTTTGAAAAACTAGGATGGGCAATGCTCACCCCATGATTTAACCCTTCACGCAAACAACTTGCTTCAAAGTTGCTACAACTTCGACTAAATCCGCTTGATTCTCCATAACTTCTTCTATCGGTTTGTAAGCGCTTGGAATTTCATCCAAAACGCCTGTATCTTTACGGCACTCTACGCCCTTTGTTTGCTCAATCAAATCATCTAGTGTATAGACATTTTTTGCCTTCGCACGAGACAGTAAACGTCCTGCACCGTGGGAGCAACTGCAAAAACTATTAGCACTACCTTTACCCTTAACAATGTAGGATTTAGCCCCCATTGAACCGGGAATAATGCCATAGTCTTCTTCTGTTGCACGGACTGCACCTTTACGAGTGACGTAGACATCCTCGCCAAAATGGACTTCTTTTTCAGCGTAATTGTGATGGCAATTCACTTCTAATAAAGGCTTAATTGCTTTACCACCTGCCAAATGCTTTTCGACAATGCGCTGGAAACGTGCCATCATCACCTCACGATTGAAACGCGCATAATTCTGTGCCCACTGCAAATCATGCCAGTATGCCTGGAATTCTGGCGTACCAGCCACAAAATGAGCTAAATCAGGATCAGGCAATTTATTACCCGCCATTTTTGCTAATTCTTTAGCTGTGTTAATGTGGCACTGTGCTAATTTATTGCCGATGTTGCGGGAACCAGAATGCAGCATCAGCCAAACTTGGTTCTCTGTATCGAGGCAAACCTCGATGAAATGATTCAATTTGTTACTAATTGCTTGTTAAGCTTGCTAAGTCTCCACAGTCTAAGTTCAATACTGTTTCGACTTCTGCCTAACACTTTCATCGAACACTCAACCGAATGGGTAGTAATAAATTCATCTTCTTCAGGTGTCCAAAACTTTCTATTGTTCACCTGCTTCATACCAGGAGGACGTCTCCAACTCAGCACTTCACTAGCCTTGATTTGCTTTCTAGATAACGCTAGACAACCATCATAGTACAAGTGCCTTGCTAATATCTGAGCGTCTTCTTTGTAAACCACTATGTTGTAAATGTTATCTCTAACATTCCTATTAGAGGTCTTAGCTTTACCAGTAATCTGGTTAATTAATTCTACATACTCAACAGTAATGTATGAACTAGACGTAACCAGAGATAGAAAGGGAAACCCTTTTGAGGTAAGTCCAAGTGAACCATCCCCATCTATTAAACCTCTAAAGTAATCCACTTTAGAGAAGGTACAACTAGGCGGTTTAATTAACTCTGACTTCCTACCACTCGGTAGACCCCACAACTCAAGAACATCTCGAAATTCTTTATCGTAAACTCTCCAAATAACTGATGTGTGATTCTGACTAAAGTTAGTTTTACGCACACGCTCAGTAATGGATGAATTAAACGGTATCAAGCTCTTGAATGCCCACAGTATGTCCTCATCTTTTTTGTTGACCTCTATACTTACACGACCTCTATCGCGAGTGTTTTGGTACAGATGTCCATCAGTTTGAATGAAGCCAAATAAGTAGGCGTAATGGGGATTATCGAGGTTGATATTTGTGGTTTCCATTACTCCACAATATCACACATGAAAGTTGCAATCGACCAAGTCATTTCTGCTTAGTTCTATACCTTCCTATTCGGTATAGTTCGGAGCACACCTTCATCCTAATTAACTAGGATGCCCAAGTCCCTCTGCTCTCTACGGGGTGTTTTACCACTTCCCTCGGTGTTAGCAATCTCAGCCTTCACCGATTTGGACGAGTTTTGATTACTGTATTGCTACAGTAAGGGGCAATTCTTTACCCCCTCCCAGAGAACCCATTTGCTTCATCGCTTTAGCTTGTAAATCTTGCACCCCTTGATGCAAGTCTTTGAAATCACTCCACCGTTGCCAGTTGGTGGCACTTTTTTCAACGTCTTTATTTTCGTTGAAACCTGTAGGAATTGCTGCTTCAATATCCAAGCGGATTTTCTTCAGCTTACCTTCTAGTTGCTCACTATTAAATGGTGTTTTAATAGCACATACACCGCAACCAATATCCACGCCGACAGCAGCGGGAATAATTGCTTCTTTTGTCGCAATCACAGAACCCACTAAGGCACCTTTACCCAAGTGGACATCTGGCATCAAAGCTACATGCTTAAACACAAATGGCAGTGATGCTACATTCTTCGCCATCTTAGTTTCTTCTGGTCCCAAGGAGTGATTTGCCCAAGACAGAACGGGTGATGGTGTTGAAATTTTTAACTCTTCGTAGGGCATAATTATTTGTATGTTGGATTTTAGATTTGACTCGTCCGAATCGAGTTTTTACATGAGCTAGTTACAGCAATTTCAATTTTTCATAGTCTTTCATTTTTTTTGTCCTTATTAATAAACGTATGCTTATAAAGTGACGATGCCCACCAGAACCAGATAAGGGTGGGCATCACCTACTGCTACTCCCAGCAGGTAGCAATAGATGTATTACAATTGTAATATATAAAATCTATTAATGTCCACTCTTCCGCTAGATGAAGCGTACTAGTTTGAAGAGATATATTAAAATTTGTAAATAAAATCACACTACCTTAAAAAACCCAATAAACTCAAATATAATCCCATGGCAGTTCGTCAAGATACAATCTGGGAACGTTTTCTATCCCCTGTAATGCGTTTGCTTATTGATGAAGAGTCTTTGCGGCGATATGCCGAGAGTGTTGATTGGGAAACAGAAAGCAGCCGCTTTCGACGCGGTGATGTGGCAATTCCAGCATACTACAGCAGTCAAAACTTTCATGGAATTGAGCGTGGATATCTCAATTCTGGTGCGGTGGTTAGTTACGATCCGATTACACAATACCTTCTCGCGCCTAATGAAACTTTGGTACGTCAGGCTTTAATTGATAACATCAAAGTACAGCCGCGACGAATTCTTGATTTGGGGTGCGGTACAGGTTCCACAACTTTGATGTTAAAGCAGGCTTTTCCTGAAGCAGAAGTCGTCGGCTTGGACTTATCGCCTTATCAGTCTTTTCTTCTCTTACTTTTTCAGTACCCTCTGCCGTCCTGTTAATAACAGCTAATATGAACTTGACATATAAGATGTTGTTTGACAGATTATTATGGCTGACAATACATCATTATTAATATCTTTCTATACAAGATGGCTTTAGTAAAATTAATGTATAAATAAAAACATTTTTTAATAAAAATTAATTGTCTTATATTTGACTTCTACATGGAATTCCTGCTAAGCGCCACTCTACGATTTCCTTATAGTTACCGAACCCCTCAGGACATTCCAGTTTCTCCTCCAGCCGTGATTGGGCTTTAGCCCACAGCCCTGAGTCCTTACGGACACGCTACGCGAACGGGCAATCGCATTTCTGGTGTAATCTTGGGAGTTGCTCCAGGTGATGTTTTCACTTTTAATAATTTCCAAGCGCCCCCCTTGCCAAGACTTTTGTAAGCACCGTGTTACGGTTGAGCTATCTCTACCTAGTCTCTGGCTCAATTGTTGATGCTGTGTCACTGGTCCTGTTTTGACCCACCACAGAAGAAGCAATCGTTCTTTTTCCGCAGATGCCCGAGCCTTGCTGAGACTTTTGGACAAATACTAGCACTTTCCAATATTTCTAGATTGAAAGGGCGTGCTATTGTTTGCTTTTGGTCTTTAGTCTTTCCCATTCTCTATTCTAGAGTTCTATGCAGCTTCACATAGAATTGGTATAAGCGTTAGCTCTAGTTAACTATGATACCCATTTTTTTGACTTATATAAATTCTGCTAAATTCTGCTAAATTAGGTAATATATCAGAATTGAGCAGCAATTGTATATTTAACTTGAATATTGCCTAGTTGAAAAAATAACCATCTCAGCCGTCTGCCAAAACTAGCAAATAATGATATGTAAAAGCTGAAGCAACTCTTTGGTAAGCTAGTTATTTACACGAGAGTCCCACAGCAAAGCATAAAAATAACTTTTCTTCACTCCCTATTCCCTCTTTTCAAAGCAGAAGATGTGTAATCTTGGATCAAATGAATGTTAGGAACAACCCTCCGAGGGCGCTACCAAATCATTAAACAATTAGGAGAAGGATGGTTTGCTGAGACTTATCTGGCTAAAGATAAGGATTTACCTTGTAGTCCTTATTGCGTTGTCAAGCGGCTCAAACCCAAGTTTACCGATCCGTTTCTTTTAGAGACGGCTAGACGTTTATTCGAGCAGGAAGCGCAAGTTCTTTACCAATTAGGCAACCACGAGCAAATACCACGACTTTTGGCTCATTTTCAGGAAAATGAAGATTTTTATTTAGTTCAGGAATTTATAGAAGGTAATGTTATTAGCCTAGAACTAAAAACAGGTAGAAAATGGAGTGAAGAAGAGCTAATAAGTTTTTTAGAGGACGTATTAAATATACTCAAGTATGTCCATCAACAAAATGTTATTCATCGGGATATTAAACCTGCAAATTTAATCAGACGTACTAGCGATGGTAAGTTAGTTTTAATTGATTTTGGAGCAGTGAAACAAATCAGTGCCTTGGCTGCCAACTCGCAAGGAAAGACAATTGCTATTGGTACTCCTGCTTATATGCCATGTGAACAAAATAGTGGTCAACCAAAATTTAATAGTGATATTTATGCTGTCGGGTTAATTGCTATCCAAGCTCTTACAGGCATTTTGCCTGATCACCTACCGAGACATCCCGATACTAATACAATTCTTTGGCGAAGTCTGATAAATATTAAAGATATTAAACCTCATTTAATAAATATTTTAGACAGAATGGTAAGCTATGACTTCCGCGAACGCTACCAATCTGCAAGTGAAGCGTTACAAGCAATTGCAGATATCAAGAGTACTAAAAAGTGGAGACTAAGCAAAAAATTTGCAATACCAGTAGTGCTACTTGCTAGCATTTTATTCATAGCAGTGTTGCCAATTCCACATATCAGACAAATATTCAACCCACAAAAGCAATATTCATCAGCAGATACAGAATTCTCTATGTATGAGAATCCTACCTATGGCGTGAGGATAAAATATCCGCAATCTTGGAAAATTCAACAAATAGGAGATCCATTTACAGGAGATGTAGTTAAATTTTGGCCAAGCCCAACAATTAGCAGCAAAAAATTGACAGCAGAGGTAAATATCAATGTTGAAAATTTGAAAGAACCTACTTCTTTAATGGAATATACAAATTTATCTGTTAATGAAATAGTCCAATTTCTGGCTAATGCTAGAATTCATGATTCCCATCCTACGAAACTATCAAATTTACCCGCTCATGAAGTGATTTATAGTGGCAAAGAAGAAGGATCTAATATTAAAAGGAGGGCAATTTGGACTTTAAAAAATAATCAAGTCTATATAATTACCTATACAGCAGAAGAAAGTGAATATGATAAATATTTACAAATAGCCCAAGCAATGATTAATTCGTTAAAAATTTATTAGTCTTTGAGAGCAATTCAAGTTGATATAACTACCTAAACAAAATTAATTGGCGTATCGCTAGAGAAAGTGCCACTTTGTGCGAAGTAGCTGGAAAAATTGATGTAGCTGACTTTTAGCTGTTGTCTCTCTAATCAGAATACTTTTCTATTTTAACTGCTTTTTGGTTTGTAGTTCTCTAATTCTTTGAATAGAGTCTTGGTAATATTCGCTTTTTCTTTGTTGTTGATATAAATTAGCTGCTTTTTGAAAATCTATAATAGCTTTTTTATTATCTCCTAGATCACGATGAATCAGACCACGATTGTAGTAAGCTTCTGCAAATTCTGGACTGATACTAATTATCTTGCTGTAATCGGCAAGGGCACCTTGATCATCTTGCAGTCTGCGACGGACAAAAGCTCTGCCAAAATAGGCAGAGGCGAAGTCTGGTTGGATGCCGATCGCCATGTTATAATCCAAAGCTGCTTTTTTATACTCCTGGAGTTGTCTATAGGCAAAACCCCGTCTGGAGTAAGCAAGAGCATTGTTCGGTTGGAGTTTAATAGCCTCGTCTAAATCAGCGATCGCTCTTTTATAATCTTTGAGACCAATGTAGGAATCACCCCGATTTAAGTAAGCAAGAGCATAGTCTGCTTTGAGGTTAATTGCTTGATTTAAATCAGATAGTCCTCTTTGATAGTCTTGGAGTTCATTTCTGAGCGCTCCTCGGTTTAAGTAAGCTACTACATAATTAGGATTAAGGCTAATAGCTTTACTATAATCTTTAATAGCTTCCTGATTTCTTTGCAGGAGATCCTGAGTTAAACCCCGGTTCATGTAAGCAACAGGACTATTGGGAGTTAGGCGAACTACTTGGTTTAAATCCTCAAATGCTGCTTGATAATTCTTGAGGTCGTAGTAAGCGATAGCCCTTTGAAAGTAAGCATCAGGATGACTCGGATTAATCTGTAAAGCTTCTTCATAGGCGGCAATAGCTGCTTGATAGTCTCCTTTTTGAGCTTTAGCTCCACCTAAGCTAATCAAACTTTCGGCACTTGCTTGTTGTTTGCCAGTTCGCGCTGCAGTTCTGGTTGGTTGCTGGCGGTTGGTTGTTGGTGGTTTTTGGGTAGTTGGTTGTTGAGTAGTAGTTGGTTTTTGGGTAGTTGGTTGTTGGGTGATTGTTGGCGTTCTCAAATTACCTTTGCCAGCTACAAATATATTGATAGGAATTCCCAATCGCAAAACAGTCCCTGTGGAACCATCGGGAGCCGTAGCTCGCCCATTAATACCCACTACCAAACCATTTTCATCTAGTAAAGGACCACCACTCATCCCTGGTATTGCCTCGTTGTCATAAACTAGGGCATAACCTTCATCTGGTTTTTGCAAACGACTGCGAATGTCTCCCTTAGTAAACTGGTAACTGGGTTGATCCAAACCTGGTACCTTAGCCCAACCCACTGCATAAACAGTCATTCCCTCTGTTAATTGATCAGAGTTACCAAACTTGGCAGTACTGTAATTTTTTTGACTTATGAACTCTAATACTGCCAAATCCAAACCGGGCAATTCTTGGCTATAGTAAACTGGATAGCGATCGCCATCTGGGGCGAGAATTTCGTATCTCCCATCTTTGTACACAACATGGCGATTGGTGAGAACAAAATATCTATCCCCTTTGCGTTCAAAAATTATCCCCGAGCCAAGACCTTCTCCATCTATGCGAATGGTAAATTGTTTAGCAATATCACTAACCTGTTTGGGAGATAATGCTACGGCGAATTGAGGCTGTATGAATACGATGGCTGCACCAAATAACGCTGCTGGAAGAGCATAAGAACACTTCATCGAAAATTCTTGGGTCTCTTACCCCGTCCTTCGTTTGACGGCTTTACAATTAATTAGCAACGCGCCACGAGTTGTAAGACAAAAACTTACAATCTATAGGTAACGCATTTTGAGTCAATCTTTTGCCCGAATTAATATCGTGTAAGCTAATGGTCTGGTAGAACTGGTTGCTGCTTTTGCACTAGCTTGCGATCGCATTTATGCGTGAATGAAAATCTGGAGTTACAATCTGTCAAAGATGGTAACACTAATTCCACAAACGTTTCAATCGGAATACCCCAGCTATATTTACTCATTCGTTTTCGTAGGGATGCTTCTGGCTCGGTTCCATCTTGATAAGTATAAGGCTCGCCCCAAAGAGGTTCCGCATGTATTCCATTAATAGCCACTACCTTTCCTTGCTGATTTAGTAGGGGTCCCCCACTCATACCTTTTTGAATATCATTGGTATACCCAATACGATAGCCACCTTCTAAGGCTTTGTCTAAGACCCAGGAAACTTTACCTGCTTTGAAAACAAAACCTACATCCTGGGTTCCCTCAACATTAAATGGAAATCCGGCGGCAAACACTTGATTCCCCACACTCAAATTTAATGCCGAGCCAAGGGATGCTACATCATATCTGGTACTAGGACTGTAAAACTGTAAAATCGCTAAATCCTTGCTCTTCAAAGAAGTCGCATCCAATGTCTGTGCTTGATTGGGAAGTTTAGCTTTATACACGCGACCATCGGGCGTTTGAATTCTATAGGGAGGATCTCCCGAAATAAGTACGTGGGCATTAGTCACCACAGTATAAACAGAACCTTGTTCTTTGATCAGAATCCCAGAACCTAAAAAGCCTCCCGCAAGTACCTTAACTGTAATAGACTGAGCTAAATGCTGTAGTTCCTTTGTCGAACCTTGACTTGAGGGTTGTTCAACTATAACTTTAGAACTTAGTGGTGCTAATACTGGCAACAAAATTGATAAACCCCCAATACAGGCAACCATAATTAATAAGCGCCAACTCATGTTGGTTTACCTGACGATTTCCTCAACATTCCCATATCGGTTGTCCAGATGGGCATTGTCCTAATTCTTTTTCCTCACCGATCAGCTTTTGTACATCAAGATAGGAGGCATTATCGACATTGGAAATCACGTTGTTATTGTTATCTGTGAGTTCAATCATTCTGCCACCACCAGCAACCGATTTATTCAGCAACCGATATAGAATAAGCTGGGGGTTTGTTCCTGGTTTAAGAGTGACTAATACCCCATCAGGCAAACAAGGTCCACCACTGTAACTGGCAACACACAACACAGGTTGACGCTTGAGTTCTCCCGCCCTGATAAACTTCAGTGTGCCGTTTTCATAGAATCGATTAAACCGCTCAGATATTGCCTCACAGCGTTGCCAAGGTGTCCAAGGTGGCGGGAAAGCCATATCAACCCAGCTAATTATTGGTTTATTGCCCCTATCGGTGTTAACGAGAGTTGCTGGATTACCCCTGCTCATACCACAGAAAAATTTACTTGTTTGAGCATAGCTGGGTTGAACATTAATTGCAGTAGAACTTAGTGTGATTGCTATTGCACTTAGGACTTGGACAAATAAAGTGAATTTCATGTTCATTTCACCCCTGATGTCAAAATATTAAAATATAATTATTTTTAATATGATAAGCATAATTTTAATTTCAGTATATATTCAGAGCTATTACTATTATTTTATAAAAAGCATTCGTTTTTGTTAATTTTCTTAATAAAACTTGTCAACTGGAGTTTAGTGGGTCATGAACTTGCAGTTCAGCACTTAATCATACTGACTGAGTTTGACTGATTCAGTCAGTTTAGAACATTCCCACCGCTTTTGCGAGAGGAATGTTCTTTTTCTGAGATAAAGCAGCATTAAATTAAATAACGTTCAGTTACAGCGCATTCACCTATTTTTTTACAAACAGGCTCTAAAAGCGGAAAGTAGTGCGGATAGTACCTACAAAAATCGTATTGTTATCAGCAATATGCCCTGGATTGGTGACAACGAAAAAGCCAGGTGTAATCGAGAGGTTATTGTTGACTTTGAAGCGGTAAAACAACTCGAAGTGGAGCGAAGTAGCTTGATCCTTGCGTCCAAACTGATCTATAGTGCCTCCAGGTCGAGGGGGGTTATCTCGGAGAGACAGTCGGCGATCGTTATCAGTAACTACGACGTTTTCTTCCCCTCTTACCACCTGTTCAGAAAAAGGTACAGCCTGACCTGGGGTTGTCGGTCCAGCATCAACTAATTTGGGCGGCATACCAAACAGAAAAGCTAACAAATCTCCTTCACGCCCAAAAGGATCGGAAAGACCGAGAGAAAATAAGTAAGTCACCGTGTTGCCAAAGGGTTTCTTTCCAGCCTCTCTCACATTAGGTGTGAAGGGATCGTCTCCTTCAAACTCAGGAATCTCCTCTAGGAAGTTAGTAAAAGTCCAACCTCCCCAAGCACCAAAGGTCAGATTCTTTGCCAAACGCCATTGTAATGTTGCACCAATAGCATGGGTTTGAGCAGGGAAATCTCTAAGCTCTACTCCAAGCCCTGGATCGGCATCAGGGTCGTTATTATTAAAGGGGCTTCTTTGATCGGGAAGTCTTCCCCCAGACCATAACCCAGTCGTTTCCGCGTTAACGCTGCCAGTGTAAGTTCCCAGTACACCATTACTCGTGTAGGCATTTACATAAGTTAATCCAGTGATGACATTGTCAAATGGCGTTGCTACCAGCTGCACTCCCAGAACACTACGGTCTGCTCCGATAATTCCTCCATTCGGATCTCCACTATTTCCAGTGCCATAAGCCACTTGGAAGCGCACTTTATCGGACAGCAGCCAGTCAAAACCCACGCCCGCATCCAATACGCTACCAATTTGGAAGATGGGATTAAGTTGACCAAAGCGGGAAATCGAGCCTCTACCTATATCAAAATAGGGAGAGTTAGCTGAGAGTATGCTACTTAAGCTGAACCCATAAGGAATCACACTAAAGACAACGCGATCGCCAAAGGCAGGAAACCGATACTCCAGCACGTCTAGTATCACCTGGTTATCTAAGTCTGCTTGGTAAGAAAGCCGGGACATGTAAGTATTCAGTGACCCAGGATTCGTAAAGCCACCATTATCAAAATTGCCTGTTACTAAATAAGTGCGCAAGCGGTCTTTACCAGTAAATGAGGTCTCTAATCCCAAGCGTGTCAGGTGAGCCAGAACAGTATTAGTTTGTGGGTTACGGGGATTTGAACAGTCAACAGCTCTAGCTCCATAAACATTTGGTTCTGGCAAGCTTCTACATCCCCCTGGTGGATCGCCTCCAAATGCAGCTGCTAGTCCAAAGATTACCTCTCCCCCTAACACTGTTGTCGTCGAAAATTGATTCGCTTCTATTTCTGCTGTGCGAGCTTCAAGAGTATCAACACGACCTCGCAAGGTAGCTAATTCAGCAGCAAACTCTTCTTGTAGTTTCTGCAGTGTTACTAAATCCTCTTTACGGACATTATTTTCTGTACCAGCAGCAATTATTTGATTAATTTTGTCTAAGGCTGCATTTAATCCCGCCGCAAACTCGTAGCGTGTCATAGCACGATTTCCCCGGAAGGTTCCATTTGGATAACCAGCAATTACGCCATACCGTTCTACGAGAGATTGCAATGCTTCAAATGCCCAGTCAGAGGGTTGCACATCCGATAATTGAGATACGGATGTCACTTGACCGATGCTGTCTTGTGGAGTATTTTCTTCATCTTTTAGCTGGGAAACATTAGTCACCCGATCTATTGATTTTTTATCTGATGTGACTGGTTCTTTTTCACTTAATTGAGCTACATTTGTTTGTGTAAATATTTGTAATGTTTCTTCTTCTATTATTGGTTGTTCAACAGCTTCTGCCGCAGCTATAGATAAACTCAAGAAAAATGCTGAAGCACCACTTAAAAGTAAATATTTGATTCCTGTCATTTTCTTAAACTCTCACACTACAAAATAGTCATCAGAAAAACTGATCACCAGCATTTATCACAAGTTGAAAAAAAAAGGGTCAAAAACTGCCAAAATGCAGGATGGCTAAGATTTTTAGCAAAGAACTTCCAAGGAATAAATTACTCAACAAAAATCAATAGTCTACACTGAAACAATAATTTTAATAATTATTGCTAACTGAGTATTTTATTTATTGGATGTGCCCAATTTAAAAATATGACCCCAAAATCAAAAGATTTTATCCCAGAACAATTTTAATTTGAACAAGTAGAGTCCGCAAGAGTTATATAGCAATCCTAAATCATTCGTAAAATTCTCTCTTCTCTCTTTTCTTGGTGTCCTAGCCTACTGCACGCCGCTGCGCGTCTAAGGCGACTAAAGCCCTCCGGGCATGCGCCTTCGGCGTAGGGCGGTAGCCTGCGGTATGCCGCTACGTGTCTACGTTTAAAAAATAATTTTTTACAATTCATTTACAATTGCTATAGTGAATTTTCAGGGTGGCTTAAACCGTGGTCAAGCTTAACTCCATAACTTCATGTTTACTGCCTGATTTTAACTTCATGTTTACTGCCTGATTTTTAAATACCTATCCTTGAAAGCCCAGCCTCCCCCGCTCCAAAAGCTTTCTTTACACTTCTTGACTGCTGCTGTTCTTGTTGGGGTAGTGTGGCTGTTGTTGCCACCAGGGGCAAACTAAACAGTATAGTTTAGCTAGGCGACAAACAAAGTTTTGAATTTTGTTGAGAAGTCGGAACTTGACCCATATTTGTGACAATTCGATGCTTTAAAAATATAAAATAATACACAAGTTTGCCAAAAAAATCTACTCTAGCAATTATCTACAGTCAGTTAACAACAACCTATATTAAGTCAAACGTTCCAACTTTGTTTATTCTTCAGAAAAATAATTTTTTGCCATCCCCTAACTAATTTCCTTGGGTGGTAGCCAGTTGAACGACCTAGTTGACTTTGTAGTTTGGCTGCATGATAACTTTCCACAAAGTTAAGAAATACTGATTTTTGTTGTTGTTTACTTTGTGGATGAGATAACTAAACCTATATTTAACGCTCAATAAGCTGCTGAATAATGAAAACTCATTATTAACCCTCTCTTAAGAAACCTTGCGATTTCTTAGGAGAGGGTTAATTGGGTAGTTAAAGACAAAAAGAACGGAAATGCTGTTCGTACAAGTATCAAAGTACAATAGCTTAGAGGTGATCAACTATGAGATTTTACAGGCATTTAGCTACTGTTGTACTAACAATAGCTATAGTAATAGCGATCGCATTTATTCATACATTTGCTTTTGCACTTCCAGAACACGAAGTCGATGCAATTGCGTCCCAAACTACCGTATTAATTGCACCAGCCTTACAAGAAGGGGATATAAAGGCACGCAGGGAGTGGGATCCAGGTTCTGGGGTGGTTGTAGCACGAAAAGGTAAAACTTATTACGCACTCACAGCACTCCATCTTGTGCAAACTAAAGGGTTTTATGGAGTACGCACGAGTGACGGAAAAGTACACTTCTTAGAACATAACGAAGATAATCGCACCATTCAAGCTTTAGGTAGGGAAGAGGGGGAACTAAGAACAAAAGTTAAAGGTTTTGATTTAGCGCTAGTCAAATTTGAGAGTGAACACGACTATCCTGTTGCTCCTTTGGGAAATTCTGAGAAACTTAGAAGCAAAGATGTATTATATGTTTCTGGTTGGCCTGTACCCCAAAATCAAACTTCTCGCCGAGAACGGGTTACAGAAGTCACATCATTAAATCAAATTAATTCTCAACCTCATTCTGAAGGCGGCTATAGTTTAGCTTACAACATTCAAACCCGTCAGGGTATGGATGGAGGTCCGGTATTTAGTCAAGATGGACAAGTTGTTGCTATTCACCGAAGCGATCGCTCAAATGAACATGGATATTGTCTTGAGCGAAAACTGAGCGGAAATAATAGTTGTGGTGTGCAAATAAGCCATATCTTACAAGCGATCGAAGCAGAGGATATGCGCTTGAGTTTTGAGCGCGGCTCGATAGCACCAAAAGTAATTGCACAGGGAATAGCAAATAAATCAACAGCGGATGTAATTGCAAATGTTTACAAGTTGTTTACCTTTGATTTAGATGCAATGTTGAGAAATAAGCCTTCTTTGGGATGTGGCAGTCTATTACTAGGGGATAAATGTCCAAGCAGGCGGATATAGAAAGTATATTCTGTGTAATGCCCACCAGAACAAGAGTTGGGTGGGCATCACCTACTGCTACTCCCAGCAGGTAGCAATAGTTATAGTACAAATGTAATACAAAAAATCTATCAATGTCCACTCTTTCGCTAGATGAAGCGTGGTAGTGTGAAGAAATATATTAAAATTTGTAAATAAAATCACACTAGCTTAAAAAACTCAGTGTAGTCAAAAACTATCCTATGGCAGTTCGTGAAGATACTATTTGGGAACGTTTTCTCTCCCCTGTAATGCGTTTGCTTATCGATGAAGAGGGGTTACGGCGATATGCGAAGAGTGTTGATTGGGAAAAAGAAAGCAGCCGCTTTAGACGCGGTGATGTAACAATTCCCACATACTACAGCAGCCAAAACTTTCATGGAATTGAGCGTGGATATCTCAATTCTGGTGCGGCGGTTAGTTACGATCCGATTACGCAATACGTTCTCGCGCCTAATGAAACCATAGTACGTCAGGCTTTAATTGATAACATCAAGGTACAACCGCGACGAATTCTTGATTTAGGGTGCGGTACAGGTTCGACAACTTTGATGTTAAAGCAGGCTTTTCCCCAAGCAGAAGTCGTCGGCTTGGACTTATCGCCTTATATGTTGGTACGTGCTTCCCACAAAGCTAATAGTGCTGGTTTAGACATTGTCTGGCGACATGGAAATGCAGAAAAGACAAGTTTACCGGATGCTTCTTTTGACTTGGTAACGGCTTCTTTGTTATTCCATGAAACACCAACAGCAGTATCTCAAGCAATTTTACGAGAGTGTTTCCGGTTGCTGGTGGCGGGTGGACAAGTGTTGATTCTGGATGGAAATCAAAAGACTCTGCGTCAGTTAGACTGGCTGAATAATGTTTTTGAGGAGCCGTACATTCGCGAATATACTGCTGGAAGTGTGGATGCGTGGATGGGTGCAGCAGGATTTGAAGCGGTGCAAACCCAGGATGTATGGTGGATAAATCAAGTTACAAGTGGGGTGAAACCAATTTCATCTAAGGATGTTAGTATTCAAACAAATGTACGGCGTTACACTCCTGCACAGGTAGACAACAAAGTGGATAATGAAGATTTGCAGGGCTTTCCATCACCAGCTTTTGACACAACAGCATGAGTTTAAAGGCAGTTTTATTTGATTTCAATGGTGTCATCATTAATGATGAATCAATCCACGAGCGACTGATAGAGCAACTTCTGCTTGAGGAAAACCTCACCCTCAAGCGTGGTGAGTTGCGCCAAGTTTGTCTGGGACGGAGCGATCGCGCTTGTCTACAAGAGTTGCTAGCTAGTCGCGGGCGTGTGGTTAATGATAGCTATTTAACTCAGTTGCTTAAGCGCAAAGCACAAGGGTATGCTCTGGAACTAGAAAAAATCGAAAAACTGCCTTTGTACCTTGGTTTAGATGACTTGATATCTCAGGTGCATTCCCGTAATCTCAAACTAGGGATAGTCAGTGGTGCTATCCGCAAAGAAATAGAGGTAGTACTTGATCGCGCTCAACTGGCTGAACATTTTCAAGTTGTTGTCGCAGGTGATGACATTACCAGCAGTAAACCAGAACCAGATGGTTATTTGCTTGCTGTGGAACGTCTCAACCAGGAATATCCTGATTTAAATCTTCAACCACATGAGTGTCTAGCAATTGAAGATACTTTTGCGGGTATCCAAGCTGCAAAAAAAGCGGGTATGCAAGTGGTTGGTGTCGCGAATACTTACCCATTCCATATGCTTCAACGTCAAGCAAACTGGACAGTGGATGATTTCACTGACTTGGAACTGGAACGGGTACAGGAAGTTTTTTCTCAAAAAGAATTGCAACGTACTACAGGTGAATGATACTATAATAAATTGGGTGTCTTTAACCGGGGAATTAGCTCAGTTGGTAGAGTGCTGCGATCGCACCGCAGAGGTCACGAGTTCGAATCTCGTATTCTCCATGTGTACATTAAATAATTATTGTCAGTTTTAAAGAATTATTGTCCATTTTTACGAAGTTCAGGGACATTAGTTACGTATTTTCGTGACTTTCAGCAATCAAATCAGTTTTAAAGAATTGTTGTCCAGAGTTGAAACCAGTTTTAAAGAATTCTTGTCCAAAATCAACTTGTAAAACTCGGCTAAATATATGTTCTCTAATTTAATAGATTACAGCAAGCCCAAGGCTCTTGAATTACAAGAGTAGCTTTAAAGCGCTTTATTTGCAGTCTAACGCACTGCCAGAGGCGATCGCCCAATTTTTAGCCATTCTGTTTACAGTTGCACCTCATCACTCTTGCTGCCCCTATGCCGCTATCAACTCCCGAAAGGCTAGTTTTTTTTCCTATTGAAAGTTTAACTGTTACTACCGATAATAGTAATGCTCTGTCATGCAGTATATAGTCTTAAACTCAAAAAATTATAGTTGCTTGCTATGACCAGACCGCAAATTGTCGTCAG
Source organism: Scytonema sp. PCC 10023 (assembly GCF_963920835.1). Lineage (NCBI taxonomy): Bacteria > Bacillati > Cyanobacteriota > Cyanophyceae > Nostocales > Scytonemataceae > Scytonema > Scytonema sp. PCC 10023. Next base: position 9,459 of record NZ_CAWUDP010000058.1, on the reverse strand, counting down.
AATTCCCCCAGACCTTTTAGAAAAGCTCAATAATTACACTGAGCAGACTGGTGCATCTAAGACTGAGGTGGTGATTGGAGCTTTAGCGCATTATCTCGGGTATGTAGAACATTTGCCACTGACTCAAAGGATAGCGGAACTCGAAGCGCGGATGGTAACTCTGGAAGCTTTAGTCAAAGCTGATTAAATCGAAAGCAGTTTCATACAGTTGATTTTATGTCAGAAGAAATCTCAACCCCAGAAAAAATCTGGATCATTGTCGAAGAAACATCCCAAACAGAGACGACGACTGGTTCCAGAAGCGGTCGTGATACAGGAGGAAGACTGGGAGAAACGAGGGAAGTCGAAATCACTGAAGAAGCCGTTAGCACTAAACACAGAGCAGTAGAAGTCGCCAAACTCAAAGAGGAAATGCAAGGATTTCTGCAAGCAATGAAAGAAATACTCGAGGAAGCTGAGCAACCTAGTGCCAAAATTCAGCTTGACGAAGTCCAGCTATCAGTGGAAATCAATGGAGAAGGAAAAGTCAGCTTATTTGGCGTTGGTGGAAAAGCTGGAGGTAAAGGCGCTATGACTTTTAAGTTTAAGCGGAAATAATCGCACCTAAATATAAAATGGGTAAGAACTGGGCAATTGTTATTGGGATCAACAATTACGATAACCTCCAACCACTCAAGTATGCCAAGCGAGATGCTGAAGTGATGGCTGCGTGGTTTAAGGAGGAAGCTCAGTTTGAGAAAATTTTCCTTTTTACAGAAGACTCTCCCCCCATTCCAAACAATCCACCAATACCAACCCAACCGACCTTTGGTCGCCTACGGCGATTTTTGCAAACACAGTTTGAGAACACTGAAAAAACCTTGTTAAAGCCAGGGGATAACCTCTGGTTCTTTTTTGCAGGTCATGGTAGGCGTTTTGCAGACCAAGATTATCTCATGCTTCCAGACAGCAACCCAGCAGAGGTAGAAAATACAGCGATTTCTGTTGACTACGTAACACAACGACTACGCCGTAGTGGAGCAGATAACGTCGTGTTGTTTTTGGATGCGTGTCGGGATCAAGGCGATCGCATGGGATTGGGAATTGGTGAAGAAAGACATCAAGGAGTCATCACCTTTTATTCCTGCACTGCTAATCAGCAGTCTTGGGAAATTGAGGAATTACAACATGGCTCATTTACCCATACATTGTTACAAGGACTGCGACTACAGGGAGAAGCTAATTGTGCCACAGTAGAGCGTCTAGAACAATATTTGCGTTACCAAGTCCCCCAGTTGAATGTTCGCTATGGTAAGCCCGCACAAAATCCTTACTTACGGGCAGAACCGCCCTACAAGATGTACTTTATTTTACTAGAGCAAGCTGCCAGACTCAAGGATGTAGAGCCATTAAAGTTCCAGGCATCTCTAGCTGAAAATAAAGGTGATTTGTTATTAGCCAAACAATTATGGGTGAGAGTTTTGGCAGTATCGCGTGGTGATTGGGATGCAGTTGATGGTCTTGAAAGGATTGCCCTACGTCAACGAGCAAGTTCTGAACCTATAATCTCAATCTCTAAGCCTGTCACTTCATCGCCAAGCGGAGATAGGTCAGTAACTTCTGAACCAACCCAAGAATCACAAATTGCTCAACAGGAGGCGCACCGCCAGAATTTAGTTCGCTACAAACAAGAGTTTACCAAAGCTATTGAGGGAGAATTTCCCCTGAGTGAGGTGACTCGTAGTCAACTCAAACAGTTGCAGCAATCTTTGCAACTCAAGGATGAAGAAATATCGCAGGTTGAACAGCCACTGGTTACTCAAAAGCAAGCGGAATACAAAAAACGACAAGAAGAAGAGAGAATAAGGCAGCAACAAGAAGCAGAGAGATTACGGCGACAGCAGCAAGCAGAACAGCTCAAGCAACAGGAGGCAGAAAGACTCCGACAGCAACAAGAAGCAGAAAATCGGCAGAAGTCACAGCAGTATGAGCAGGAAAGTAATCCTTCCTCCCCACAACAAGCCACAACTATTACAACTCCATTGCGAATAAGCCGAAAACGGTTTTTGCAGTTCGCTGGCTTGGGAGGTGCAGGCTTAGTCACAGCAGTGGTAGGTCGTGAGATTTTTAAGGGTCAATCACTAATTGAAACCGTGACGATGGATGAAAAGGAGCAAGTAGTTAAACGCGAGCTCATTAAGCAAGCCAAGTTCTTTAAGGAGGACTTGGGTAATAACGTAACTCTAGAGATGGTTGAGATTCCTGCTGGTTCTTTTAAGATGGGTTCACCACCAGGGGAACAGGGTCGCAGCCAAAACGAAGGACCGCAGCATACGGTCAACGTACCTTCTTTTTTTATGGGGAAGTTTGAAGTCACTCAGGAACAGTATCAGCCAGTGATGGGTAAAAACCCATCCAAATTTGAGGGAGCAAAACGTCCTGTAGAGACAGTATCTTGGAATGATGCAGTGGAGTTTTGCAAAAAACTCAGCCAAAAGACAGGACGCACCTATAGATTGCCCAGTGAAGCAGAATGGGAATACGCAGCTCGCGCAGGCACAACTACACCGTTTCATTTTGGTGAGACGGTGACAACTGAGTTAGCCAACTATGACGGAAATTACACTTATGCTTCTGCACCAAAAGGCAAATATCGAGAACAAACGACAGAAGTAGGAAGTTTTCCCCCTAACGCCTTTGGTTTATACGATATGCACGGGAATGTTTGGGAGTGGTCTGCTGATACCTGGCATGACAGCTATGAACGAGCGCCTGTTGATGGCAAGGCATGGATTGATAATAATAATCCATTCCGAGTGCTGCGGGGCGGTTCCTGGAACTTCAGTCCTGGGAACTGCCGTTCTGCGTCTCGCAACCACTTCAACGTCCGCGACGTCCACTACAACTTTATTGGTTTTCGTGTTGTCTGCGCGTTCGGGAGGACTTCTTAGCCCTTGACACTTTTGCGCTTTTACCCTCTACTCTTCTTTCCTTTACTCTTTGCAAGCGTAGCGGAGCGGAGCGATCTAAATTTATTTTTTTACAAATTTAATAGCATAAACACAAGCAAGCTTTGATTTCTTCCCATCGGCAACGGTAGAGGCATACAAGATATTAAATCGTTGTTGACGCGATCGGCGAAGCCGCGTCCTTCGGGCGATCGCTTTCATCCTAAATCCTCATAATTTGTAAACTGTAGTAGCCCAAAACGACAGTTTTTGTTTACTGCTGTAGCCATTATATGAGTGATAAGGGTAATAAAGAAACAAAAATATATATTTATGTTGCAGATGTGATATCTGTTGCCTGGAATCAAGATAGAGGAAAACTTTTAAAGCGATTGCGTGGAAAAAAATCGCGACAGAAACTGGTTGATGAAATTGCTGCCAAAGGAGGCGAATGCTCGCATCAGAATCTCAAGAAACTAGAGTATGGGGAGTCTGAAAGTGTTTCTCTTAAAGTCTTAGAAGCTATTTGCACCGCTTTAGAAATATCCCTAAATGATTTCCTCAGCACTGTTGAAGTTACCAGCTAAAACTGTCGATTCGCTTTTGCTTGTATTTGTATACTATAGTAGCTAATATGAAGAATGAAATCAAAAAGGCAATCGCAATCTCTTCTCGGAGGGCGATCGCCTATATTATCTATCCTGCTAGCCCTCAACCTCAGCGCCCAGGATTTGGAGCCATCAAGGGTAGCGGCGAAATATTGGGAGACGTGATTGCTCTAGTAATCCCTCAAACGTCTGAATCACGGATTAGACAGATTCAAGGATGACACGGAGTCAGAATCTGTGTCATCTTGTAATCCGTGAACATCTGTGATACGGATTAGACAGATTCAAGGATGACATGGAGTTAAAATCTGCGTCATCTTGTAATCGGTGAAAATCTGTGATGCGGATTAGACAGATTCAAGGATGACACGGAGTTAGAATCTGTGTCATCTTGTGATTGATCAAAATCCGTGATTTAGAAAATGAGTAGCTTAAAATACGCTGACATCACCCAAAAAATTATTGGAGCCTCCTTTGAAGTCCATAAATTTTTAGGCAACGGCTTCCAAGAAGTTATCTACCAACGCGCTCTAAGCTACGAGATGCGTCAAGCAAGACTAGAATTTGCCCGCGAAATAGAACAGCACATTTACTATAAAAACCTACTCGAACCTATCGGTACACGCAGAGCCGACTTTGTAGTTGAAAACAAAATACTCGTAGAACTAAAAGCCGTCATCCAACTCGAAGATGTTCACCTAGCCCAAGCCCTCAACTATTTAAAAGCCTATAGATTAGAAGTTGGATTACTGATAAACTTTGGTAGCAAAAGCCTAACCTTCAAAAGGCTTGTAATGTAGAACACGGATTAGACGGATTAAAGGATGACACGGAAAAAACTTACTTGCACAGCAAAGAATCTCATGAATAACCTGTCTACTTCATCTTAATCATCTGTGTAATCTCGTAATCCGTATCAATCCGTGATTCAGACAATGGGGGAAATGTGATATTTAAGATTTACTTTATCACTAATAATAGGCAGTGGACTAACCCTTCAACTCCCCAAACTTGGGACTCCACCACCCTTTAGCAGTGGTAAAATAAGCGACATCCTTATGTTTTTGGTCATTTCGAGATTTAGAATCGGAACAGCGAAGCATTGTCTTACTCTGTCCGTCTTTCGTGTAACTGTACTCTTCCAGAGGTTTCTTACACACTGGACATGGATATGTCGTTATATTGACTGGAGTTTTTGCGGAATTTGCTGATTTGGTTGCTTGAGAACGAGGTGCTTCCCAAGTCTTAGTGCGATCGCTCCAAAACAGGACAGTATCTTCACACCCGCTGAGACATTTGAGAAAGTATTTCTTTGTAACCTTACTGCTGGGAATTTTCGCTAAGTAGTTCTTACACTGAGGGCAACGAGTTCTGGAAGTCTGAAATTTGCGTTCAGCGACAGGAGATGCTTTCGCCCCATTTGATGAACTGACAACTGAACTGACAACGACAGTTTTTGCTTTTGCCAAAGCTGGTGCAAAATAATTCTGGTTCCAATTTGTCAGGTAGTGCTGCCAAGGCTGTTTCCCTGAAGCAATTGCGTCTAAGGCATCCTCCATCTTTGCAGTGAATTCTGTTTGCAACAAATCTGGTAATGCTTTCTGCAAAAAAGCATCGACTTCCATACCTAAAGTTGTCGGCTGTAGGTTTTCTTTTGTGAGCTGGACATAACTTCGTTTCTTAAGCGTCGCAATTGTGGGAGAATAAGTACTAGGACGACCAATGCCTTTACGCTCCATCAGTTGTACGAGTTTTGGTTCGCTGTAGCGGGGTGGCGGCTGGGTCTTTTTCTTCTCGTGACCTGCATTCTCCAAAGTCAGCATTTGCCCTTGTTGCAAGTTTGGCAGCATTGTATCCTTGCTGAGGTTCGACCAGTACCGGGCATAACCGTAAAACTCTATGACTTGTCCTCTCGCTTGCCAGAGAATTTGACCAGACTGAGTGATGACGAGAGTTTTCCGGAGTTGGGCTGGGCGACATTGGGAGGCGATCGCCCGTTTCCAAATCAACACATATAAGTTAAACTCGTCTGTAGAAAGTTGTACTCGCAATTCAGTTGAAGGACGAAACACATCCGTTGGTCGAATTGCCTCATGAGCTTCCTGAGCCGTTTTATTGCTACGATGTTTGGCAACAGAAGGCGGCACATTCTCTGGGTCATTCTGCTCTAACCACTTGCGGGCACTCGCGCAGAACTCTGGACTCAGCATAACTGAATCTGTTCGCATATATGTAATTAACCCCGCCTCATACAACTTTTGAGCCACCTGCATAGTTTTTTCAGGAGCAAATTTCAACCTCGAACCAGCAGCTTGCTGAAGAGTAGAAGTGATAAAGGGTGGAGGTGGTTGGCGGTTGGCGATTTTCCCCTCGTATTGGACAACTTGGTGAGGATAGCGTTTCGCTTCCTCAACTAAGCGTGTTGCTTCTGCTTCCGAAAGAACGCGAGTAGACTCGGTGACTTCTGTGCTGTTAACTGCCGCGTCATCATGAACTTCAGCTTCCTGTGGTGCTTCCGACGGAGTACCCACCTTACCTTTGTAGAAAGCGCGGAATCCTTCCGCATAATCAACCCAGACACTCCAATAATCTTGCGGCACAAAAGACTGAATTTCCCTCTCGCGCTGGCAAATCAGGTGCAGGGTAGCACTTTGAACTCGTCCGACACTCTTCGCGCCATTATTCAACGCCCAAACCAGCGGGCTTCCCTTGTAACCGACAAGCTTGTCAAGACAATCGCGACACAATCCTGCTCCCACTAAGTTGAGGTCAAGTTCTCTGGGATTGGCGATCGCACTTTTCACCGCAGACTCTGTAATCTCCGTGTAGACGACTCGTTTCGGTTGCTTCAAACCCAAAGCTTCCTTGAGATGCCAAGCGATCGTTTCGCCCTCTCGATCTGGATCAGTGGCTAAGACAACTTCATTAACCTGGCGAACCGCAGCCTTAAGTTGTTGAATCGTTTCCTTTGCTTGCTGGTTGCGAGCTACATAGCGACATTGTACACTGCTGCCATCCAAGGTAAAACCCAGCGAATCCTCACCTTCATCGCTAAGTTCTCGAATGTGACCACAACTAGCACGAACAATCCACTCCGAACCCAGAATTTGACTGAGCTTTTTGACTTTACCGGGGGATTCGACCACTAGAAGGCGTTTAGGCATGGCACCTTATTTTGGGATGCAATCTACACAGTAGGTTCTTAGTTTTTTATACTACACTTGTTTTGACTTTCGTTATGTGTTTGATTGGTTAAATCTGTAGTAAGGACTTCAGTCCTTCTTTTCGTGGAAGAGGAGTAAAGTCCTCACTACAAACTTAGTAAGGTTATTTAATCGGACATGATATAAATCATTACGAGTTACTAATTTGTTTAGCCAGCCAAACCCGAAAGTGAGAATGATATAAGCTGTAAGTGGTTTCTTTGCCGACGCCCTGGTGTAGGAACTCAAGCCAATTTTCTAGAATTTCCGCCACATCATATTCATCTTCATCAATTATTTGGGTAATCGCTTTTGCTGACATTCCTCCGGTTTCCGCAGAAGTCAGGACACTAAGCACTTTCAACGCAACATCAGACAAACCCTCACCTTTTATCTTCTGCCAATGCTGCTGGTAATATGCTTCTAAACCTGAGGGAATTCTATCAAATTGGTAGGGTGCCGAGTAAAAACCCCCAGTAATGGCATTCAAAATATGGTGCAGATACATAAAATTATTTTCGCTTTCCGTAGTGAGGCGTGCAATCAATTCTTCCTCACGTATATGTGAACTATCCCCACTTTCTACTCCCCTCTCTGCTTGCGGAGAGGGGCTGGGGGTGAGGTACTGCCGAATGTATGCTTGCACATCTTCCCGGTTTTGTTCTGGATACTCCGATAAATCAAGAATTTGCGACGGTGCTTCAATTAACAAACCAGATTTTTCTCTTTTGAAAGGACGGCGTGTGAGAATAAAATAGACCCCATCCGGCAGATATCTGGGAAGATAAAACAGATTTGTACCTAGAGGTTGGACGCTACGGTCAATCGCGTCTAAGGCATCAATAGCAATTATTAAGCGTTGATGGGGTTCTAGGCGATAAGCCGGAGGCTTGACGCTCCGCGTATCGCTAATTTTCTGGAGTAGCAGCGAAAGAAACCAACTTCCCTCTGTGGCGTTGTCGGGTATTGGGTGTAAAGACGTTTCATGAAACGTCTCTACAAGGTTAGTACACACAGTTGTGAGAAATTCCTCAGCCCGATTTTTGCCCTCAACTTGGGCATTGTAATAAACAACATTACTGTTTTCCGTCGCATACTTGGCGAGGATAGCACTTTTGCCGCTACCGGGTACACCAACAATGGTGAAGTAACCCCGCTTGTGACGGTGAAGAAATTCGCTGATAGCGCTGAAGACAAAAGGGCGATTGCTAAAATTTTGGCTTTTTTCGAGAATGACTTGTTGAAATTGGGTTGGGTAGGAGGCGGAATTGATGGGGGCTTGGGAAGGTGGGGTTTTCATGGTTACGCCTCCATGCCTTCTAGCCGGAGGAAATGCAAGCGCCCGGATGCTTCACCTGCCACAATTGTTACGCCATCTGGGGCAACAGCGCAGCATTTGATTTCAGTTTCTCCTGTGAAACTAGCAATTTCTTTCCTAGACTGCAAATCCCAGACTTTAATTGTTTTGTCATGCGAACCAGAAATCACGTACTTGCCATCCGGCGTGACGGCGACTGCATTCACCGAGTCAGTATGACCGCCGAGAGTAAACTTTACTTTACCAGAGTGCAAATCCCAGACTTTAAGTGTTGAGTCAAGCGAACCAGAAATCACGTATTTACCATCCAGCGTGACGGCGACTGCATTCACCGAGTCAGTATGACCGCCGAGGGTAAACTTTTCTTCACCAGAGTGCAAATCCCAGACTTTGAGTGTAGAGTCAAACGAACCAGAAATCACGTACTTGCTATCCGGGGTGACGGCGACTGCATTCACCGAGTCAATATGACCGTCGAGAGTAAACTTTACTTTACCAGAGTGCAAATCCCAGACTTTAAGTGTTGAGTCGTCACGCGAAGCAGAAATCACGTACTTGCTATCCGGGGTAACGGCACCTGCATTCACCCTGCGATTATGATCGCTGAGGGTAAAAAATTTTCTTAGAATATTTATTTGTTTTATTCGGTGCCAAAAAAATATTAGGTTCCAAAAAAAAGGGAAAAACCGTCTCTCCGGTTGCAAATCCCAAACTTTGATTGTAGAGTTATTGGAACCAGAAATCACGTATTTGCCATCACTGGTAACGACGACTGCATTCACTCGGCGACTATGACCGCCGAGAGTAAACTTTACTTTACCAGAGTGCAAATCCCAGACTTTAAGTGTTGCAGCAGAACCAGAAATCACATACTTGCCATCTGGGGTGACAGCGACTGCATTCACCGAGCGACTATGACCGCCGAGAGTAAACTTTACTTTATCAGAGTGCAAATCCCAGACTTTGAGTGTTGAGTCACCCGAAGCAGAAATCACGTACTTGCCATCGCTGGTGACGGCGACTGCATTCACCCAGTCAGTATGACCGCTGAGGGTAAAAAATTTTCTTAGAGTATTTATTTGTTTTATTAGGTTCCAAAAAAAAGGGAAAAACCGTCTCTCCGGTTGCAAATCCCAGACTTTGAGTGTAGAGTCACGCGAACCAGAAATCACGTACTTGCAATCTGGGGTGACGGCGACTGCATTCACCGAGTCACTATGACCGCGCAGAGTAAACTTTACTTTACGAGATTCCAAATCCCAGACTTTGAGTATAGAGCCATGCGAATCAGAAATCACATACTTGCCATCGCTGGTGACGGCGACTGCATCCAATGAGGCATAATGATCGCGCAGAGTAAACTTTACTTTACGAGATTCCAAATCCCAGACTTTGAGTGTAGA
>NZ_CAWUDP010000057.1:0-71845 GCF_963920835.1 Scytonema sp. PCC 10023 | reverse complement strand
GATGAGGGAGATGAGGGAGATGAGGGAGATGAGGGAGATGAGGGAGATGAGGGGATAAGGGGACAAGGAGAAATAGATGCTCGTTCATCTGTCTTAGATACTCGTTCATCTATCTTAGATACTCGTTCATCTATCTTAGATACTCGTTCATCAGTCCCAGATACTCGTTCATCAGTCCCAGATACTCGTTCATCAGTCTCAGATACTCGTTCACCTGTCTCAGATACTCGTTCATCAGTCCCAGATACTCGTTCATCAGTCCCAGATACTCGAACTACCCGCTCTGCGCGTATTTTGTTAGTCGATGACAATGCCGATATGCGGGACTATGTGGCGCGTCTGCTCTCGAAGCACTGGCATGTTAAAGCTGCGAACAACGGAGCTGCTGCACTAGCTGCTATCGGTGAGCAACCACCAGATTTGGTGCTGACTGATGTCATGATGCCAGAAATGGACGGTTTTCAATTACTGAGTGCATTACGTACTAACCCACAGACAAAAGGAATACCTATTATTCTGCTATCGGCTCGTGCAGGGGAAGAAGCGGCAATCGAAGGACTGCAAGCAGGGGCTGATGACTACCTAATTAAGCCCTTCTCTGCTCGTGAACTGGTAACTCGCGTTCATTCTCACTTGCAAATGTCGCATCTGCGCTCTGAGTTATCCTCCAATCGCATGAAGGATGAATTTTTAGCAACGGTTACGCACGAACTCCATACTCCCTTGGTTTCTATCCTTGGCTGGACTCGCTTGCTACGTTCAAACCAGCTTGATCGGGCGACTGCTTTACGTGCCTTGGACACAATTGAGCGCAGCGCTAAGAACCAGGCAAAGCTTATTGAGAATTTGCTGGATATCTCAACTATTATCTCAGGTAAAGTTTGCTTAAATCGCCAGCCAGTTAAACTGATTCCTATCATTGAAAAAGTTATTAATATAATCAAGCCTAATGCTAAGGCTAAGGGAATTGATATTGTTGTAGAGACGAGAGGTAGCGCGTCTGTACAGGGAAATATTTCCGTTTTAGGCGACTCAAACCGCTTGCAGCAAATTGTTACAAACTTGCTTGAGAATGCCATCAAATTTACACACTCGGGAGAAAGAGTAGAAGTTCGGCTTAATACTGTTGACTCTTGGGCTACTATCTCTGTTAAAGACACAGGTATCGGGATAAGTGCAGATTTTCTGCCCCATGTCTTTGAGCGCTTTACTCAAGCTGAAGTCCCTAGTAGGCATTTGCCTGGGGGGTTAGGGCTGGGGCTGGCGATCGCTCGTCAACTTGTAGAACTGCACGGAGGTACAATTGAGGCAGCAAGTGAGGGGGAAGGGCGTGGCGCAACGTTTACCGTCAAGCTGCCGTTATCGCAGATCCCCGACTTCTATGAGAAGTCGGGGATCTGAACCACTTTGAAAAATCTTGCCAAATTGCCGGAACCATAAACGCTATGCAACGACCTCGACCTGAAACTGTTACGCTAGACGATATTTTGATTACCCAGGAGTTGTCCCGGCGTTCCCCTCGTTCCCCAAATTTGCTCTCAGAAAATCAGGCGTTGCATAGATTAGCACGGCAATTGGTAAATCAGCCGGAAATCATGCTCCAAAGTCTAGTTGACATTGCACTGGAGTTATGCAGTGCTGGAACTGCAGGAGTCAGCTTGCTCGAAGTGTTGCCTAATGGTGAAGAAATCTTTCGCTGGAATGTATTAGCAGGTGCATTGGCACAGTACGTAGGCAGCAGTACACCCCGCAACTTTAGCCCCTGTGGAGTTTGCTTGGAGCGCGGTGCGCCTGTGCTTTTTTCCCATCCTGAACGATATTTCACCTACTTTCAGGAAGCGAAAACGCCAGTTGTCGAAGGGTTGGTGTTGCCCCTAATTGCTGACAATCACGCTCTCGGCAGCATTTGGATTATGTCGCACGATGAGCAGCGACACTTTGACGCGGAAGATGTGCGGGTGATGACGAGTTTGGCAGACTTTACTGCTGCCGTCCTACTTCTAAATCAGCGACAAACCCAGGAATTGCTGGCGAAGAATGCCCAACTAGAAGCTGAGATTGTCGAACGCAAACGGGCAGAAGCAGCGTTGCGTGAATCAGAAAAACGCTTGCGGGCGATGATTGAGAACCTTCCTGGTGGAGCGGCGTTTGTCGTTGACCGCAATCTGCGCTATCTGCTAGCCGAAGGAGAAGCGCTCTATGCCGCTGGTTTCCAACCCGAAGACCTGGTTGGCAAAACCATTTTCGAGGTGCTACCGCCCGAACTAGCGACGTATTACGAACCGATGTACCACAAAGCGCTTGCGGGTGAGCCGTTTGAGCATGAGCATACTGCCCACGATCGCACATACATCTCCCGTGGAACGCCGCTCCTTGATGCAACTGGCGAAGTGTATGCCGTGCTTGCTATCTCTTACGACATCACCGATCGCAAAAAAGCAGAAGTTGCTTTGCGCGAGAGCGAAGAACGATTCCGCTTATTCGTCACCGCTAGCTCGGACATAATGTACAGAATGAGCGCAGATTGGAGTGAGATGCGTAACCTCGAAGGTAAGAACATCCTCGCCAGCACTGAGAAGCCCAGCCACACATGGCTTGAAACGTATATTCCCAAGGAGGAGCAGCCGCAGGTATGGGCTGTCATCCAAGAAGCCATCCGAACCAAGAGTACGTTTGAGTTGGAACATCGGGTTATTCAACAGGACGGCACAATCGGCTGGACGTTCTCGCGCGCCATCCCAATGCTGAATGAGCAGGGTGAAATCATTGAATGGTTCGGAGCAGCAAGTGATGTGAGCGATCGCAAACAAACCGAAGCAGCGATCGCTCAAGACCTCAAAGACACGCAACTGCTGCACGACTTGAGCGCACGGCTCGTCGCTGAGGATGACATTCAGGCGATTTATCAAGAGATTGTGGCAACGGCGATCGCCCTCACGGGGGCAGATGCCGGAACGGTGCAAATTCTCGATGAAGCAACGCAAGAACTGGTGCTGCTCGCTACCCAGGGCTTTGAGCCCAACATGACCGATCATTTCTATCGCATCAATGCCAGTTTAAACACGCCTTGCGGCATTGCACTGGTAACGGGTGAGCGCACCTTCGTTGATTTCGATGTGCCAGAAAACGAAGACCCCGACGGTTCATGCCGAGTGCACGTGGAGGCAGGTTATCTCTGTGCCCAGTCCACGCCGCTGATTGCTCGTTCGGGCAAAGCGATCGGCATGGTTTCGACTCACTGGTGCAAACACCATCGACCGAGCGATCGCGAAGCGCTGCTGCGAAGCGCAGATCGCGAACTGCGCTTTCTCGATTTGCTCGCCCGCCAAGCGGCTGACTTAATCGAACAACGGCAAGCCGAAGCAGCGTTGCGCGAATCGGAGGAAGAATATCGATCACTGTTCACTTCGATCGATGAGGCTTATGCGGTCGTCGAAGTCATGACTGATGAGAACGGTGAGTGGAACGACTTTCTCTTTTTGGAGGTGAATCCTGCTTTCGTGGCACAGACGGGTATGGAGTATCCGGTTGGGCGCAAAGCGACAGAACTGCTAGGAACCCCCAATCCACGGTGGGCAAAGGTTTATGGACGGGTTGCTGAAACGGGTGAACCCATCCGGTTTGAAGAAGGGGAAGCCACTCTGGGGCGCGTTTTTGACCTCTATGTTTTTCGCTTAGGTGGAGCGGGGAGCCGTCGCGTGGCGGTTCTATTTACCGACATCACCGATCGCAAGAAAGCAGAAGCAGCCTTGCAGGAAAGCGAAGAAAGACAGGCTTACTTGCTCAGGTTAAGTGATGCTTTACCGAAGAAAGGCAGAGGGCAGAGGGCAGAGGGCAGAAGGAAAGAAGGTAAGCTTTGATACAAAAATAAGTCCTCTGTTCTCTGCCATAAGGTTTAAAGCCCCTGAATTTATTTATGGAGAAAAATAAACGCGTAGCAACTTTATTAAATCCCCCGAATTCATTCGTGGGGACGCCTTCTGCCTTCTGCCTTCGTACTTCTGCCTTCTTAAGTCCACTTTCAGACCCAATTAAGATCCAGTGGCAAGCTCTAAATATCGTCGGTGAATACTTGGATCTTGACCGTGTCCTGTACAACGAAATCGATCCGGATGTCACAACATACACCGTCTATGTCAATTATGTGCGGGAGGGATTTCCCTCTCATATCGGCAGTTACCCAATGCGCCCTTTCGCTGAATCTGTAAAAAATTTACGCCTGGGTAAAACGTATGTCATTTACGACGTAGAAAATGAGGAGCAGTTTAGCGAAGAGGAAAGAGCGATCTGCCGGGGCATCAATGTGCAGGCATTCGTTGTGGTGCCACTGATTAAACAAGGACAGTGGGTTGTCAATGTTGTGGCACATTACAGCAAAGCCCGCAACTGGACGCAGTATGACGTTTCAATCTTGGAAGAAACGGCGGAAAGAACTTGGGCGGCGGTCGAACGTGCCCGCGCCGAAGCAGCCCTGCGCGAATCGGAAATTCAGCGAGTTCGAGAACAATCTGCCCGCGAACAAGAACGCCAACGCGCCGAATCTCTCGCAGAACTTGATCGCGCCAAAACGCTTTTCTTCAGCAACGTCAGCCACGAATTCCGCACACCGCTGACGCTGCTACTTGCGCCCGTGCAAGATGCCTTGAGCGATTCGGTCAATCCCCTTGCTCCCCCTCACCGGGAACGACTGGAACTGGCACATCGAAACGCGATCAGGCTGCTGAAACTGGTTAACACCCTGCTCGACTTCTCCCGCATCGAAGCAGGTCGGATGGAAGCGGTATACGAGGAGACAAACTTGGCACTGTTGACAACTGAGCTAGCCAGTGTATTTCGTTCCGCCATTGAGCGGGCAGGGCTGCGGCTCATAGTCGATTGCCCACCGTTGCCAGAACCTGTCTATGTAGATCGCCAGATGTGGGAAAAAATTGTCCTCAATCTGCTCTCCAACGCCTTTAAGTTCACCTTTGCAGGCGAAATTGCCATAAGGCTGCATCCTGCTGATGACTATTATGTGACGCTACAGATACAAGATACCGGCACAGGGATTCCGCCTGAAGAACTGCCCCATTTGTTTGAGCGATTTTACCAGGTACGAGGAGCAAAAGCAAGGACTCATGAAGGGTCTGGGATTGGTCTAGCGCTGGTGCATGAACTGATTCGACTACATGGTGGCACCGTAGACGTGAGCAGCACTGTGGGACAGGGAACTTGCTTCACCGTCAGTATTCCTTTGGGCACAGCTCACCTGCCAAGCGAGCGTCTACGACGCGGCGAAGCCGAACGTATCGAAGCAACACGCACGCTAGTATCAACGGCACTCGGTGCTGCTTCTTATGTTGAAGAGGCAGAGCGTTGGCTACCGCAAGAAGGGAACAGGGAACTCTTAACAGGGAACAACGAGCAAGGAGCAGAGGAAGGTGGGGAAAGTGGGGAAGAAATTACTCCCTCATCTCCCTCATCTCCCTCATCCCCCTCATCCCCCTCATCCCGCGTTCTCCTTGTCGATGACAACGCGGATATGCGGGAGTACCTGACGCGGATACTGAGCGAACACGTGGAAGTGGAAGCGGTTGCGGATGGAGCCGCGGCGCTGGTGGCGGCACAAGAGCGAGTGCCAGATCTAATACTGAGTGATGTGATGATGCCACAGTTAGACGGTTTTGAGTTGCTCAAAGCCTTGCGGGCTGAGGCATGCACAAGAGAAGTTCCTATCATCCTGCTGTCTGCCCGTGCAGGAGAAGAGTCGGTGATAGAAGGACTCCAAGCTGGGGCGGACGACTACCTAATCAAACCCTTCTCTGCCCAGGAACTGGTGTGCCGTGTCTTAGCTCATCTGCAAATGGCACAACTGCGCCTTGAAGCACTCCGCCAGGAAAGAACTACCAGCCGCAGAAAGGACGAGATGCTGTCAACGGTTTCCCACGAACTGAATACCCCCCTGGTTGCCATTCTCGGTTGGACGCGGTTACTCCGTACCAGTCCACTCAATCAATCCATGCTGATGAAATCCCTGGAGACGATTGAGCGCAATGCTACCCTGCAAGCCAAACTCATCTCCGATTTGCTGGATATCTCGCGGATTACCGCAGGCAAAGTGCGTCTCCAGCTTGAGCCTGTCGAACTGCAATCGGTGATTTCAACAGCGATCGCCACAGTGCATCAAACCCTACAAACCAAAGACATTCAGCTAAGTAGTCTGCTTGAGCCTTTACCAACAATAATTCAAGGCGATCCAGAACGTTTGCAGCAGATTGTCTTGAATTTACTGACCAATGCTGTGAAATTTACGCCTAAAGGAGGAAGAATTGAAGTTAGTCTTGATGTTAACGGAACTCAGGCTCAGATTAAGGTGAGCGACACTGGCTGTGGAATACCTGCCGAGTTTGTGCCTTATGTGTTTGACCATTTTCGTCAAGCAGAAAATTCAAGCTCTACTAAAGGACTAGGGCTGGGACTGGCGATCGCCCGTCACTTGGTAGAACTCCACGGTGGCACCATCTCTGCCGAAAGTCTTGGAGTTGGACAAGGTGCAACTTTTATTATCAAATTTCCTCTGATTGATACTAATTCTTAAGTAAGATTTAATAACAGGAAATCTAGTTTAGTCTCAAGAAAAGCATAATAAATAAGAGAAAGCGTCTTGGACTTCAAATAAGGCACAAGATGCCCTCACAAAAATGCTCACGCTTCAGTGCTTTTTAACTAATTACAGTATAGTTTAGCATGAGTATATCAGATAACAACCCAGAATTTGAAGTTTTGTTAGACTACCTCAAGCAAAACTGTGGTTGCGATCTGACAGGTTACAAACGTGATTCTTTGATGCGTCGGTTCCAACGCCGGATGCAGCAGTTAAACATTGAGAACTATGCTCACTACTTGCAATATCTACAGAATCATCCCCAAGAGTGCAGTCCGCTACTTGACACCATCTTCATCAACTTCTCTGGCTTTTTTCGCGATCGCGATTGTTGGGATTATTTAGCTAACCAAATTATTCCCCAAATCATCACAGGTAAGCAGCCACATGAACGAATCCGAGTTTGGAGTGCTGGCTGTGCTTCTGGACAGGAAGTTTATACACTGGTTATGTTGCTGGCTGAAGTTCTTGGCATCGAGCAATATTTGCAGCGAGTGCAAATTTTAGCCACGGATGTAGATGAAGATACCATAGCGCAGGCGCGGCGAGCTAGTTATAGCAACCTGGAGGTAGCAGACATTCCGAGTGAAGCTCTGTCTAAGTACTTTGAGCAAATAGAGCAGCGCTATGTTTTTGATTCCAAACTGCGTCGCACAATCTTCTTTGGTCGCCATGACCTGGCTCTTGATGCGCCCATGTCCAAAATTGACCTGCTTGTGTGCCGCAACGTTCTGATATACTTCCAACCTGAAACTCAAGCAACTGTTCTGGTTCGCTTTCATTTTGCCTTGACTGATAACGGCTTTCTCTTTTTGGGCAAGTCAGAAAGCTTGACCAACAATAAACAAATTTTCACCCCTGTCAGTCTGAAGCATCGTATTTTTGCTAAAGGGCAGAAACTCACTTTGCAGGATCACTTGCTGATCCGACCCCAGACTCGCAACAAGAAAGCAGTTAACGATCTGACTATGCAAAGCCACATCTGGCAAACAGCCTTCGTTGCTAGTCCATTCGCCCAGATCGCACTGGATAGCAGTGGTCGCCTGATTCTAGCTAACAATCAGGCTTACGCCACCTTTACGTTGAAAAACAACGATTTAGGTGCGCGAGTGCAAGATCTAGAGATAGGGCGAATTGTAAATTCATTCGCTTTAATCAGACAGCTGCGCGATTGGGCAAAGAACAGCGCCAATGGCGATCGCCAGCCGATAAGCTTGAAGAATGTAAAGTGGACAACCGACGATAACACAACTTATCTAGAGATCCACATGGCACCAATATCAGATCCGAGTGGTAGCCTGATTGGCGCGATCCTCACTTTTGTTGATGTCACCCGCTATACAAAGCTAGAGAATGAACTGGAACAGACAAAGTCAAATTTGGCAAAGGTTTCGCTAGAACTACAGTCTACACAAGATGTATTAGAGAGTACCACCTTACAGCTAAATTTTACTCAAAATGAGTTAGAAATTGTACATCAGGAAATGCAACTTATGAGCCATGAGTTGCATAATATCAAAGATTGAATCACCCAAATATAGGGGTTTGTATGTAAATGGAGTACACCCTGCCCATTGGTGTCAACTTAAGCAAAAACCCTGTCTTTAATCTCGTTTCCAGGTTCCACCTGGAAAGGCAATTGAAGCGGCAGAGCCGCTCTTAAGCCAGGCAGAGCCGCAGAGCCTCCCAATGGTATTCCCAGTCAGAGACTGGGAACAAGGCAATTGTCTCGCAAGCCCCGCAATTGTATGTCTTGCTTTTCTATTTGTTGACTGCGTTTCGCTAAGATAGTGTAGCCTAAGCATTAGCTACCTTTTTTTACTCACTTTATTTAAAGCTAAGCGATACCTGCTGCTTAGTTCTACGCACTCCTCACGCCATGACAACAACCACAGACTTCCTCAGTCACCTCAACCCCAGTCAACGCCGTGCTGTTGAACATCACTGCGGTCCCTTACTAGTTGTTGCTGGTGCGGGTTCCGGCAAAACACGAGCGCTGATTTATCGCATTGCTAACCTTATTTTGCAACACCGCGTCGATCCAGAAAATATCCTGGCGGTGACTTTCACCAACAAAGCCGCACGCGAGATGAAAGAACGTATTCAAAAGTTATTTGCCGATCGCCTGGCAATGACAGAATACAATGAGCGGTTTGATTTGTTACCAGAATACGACCAAACCAAGCTGAAGTCGAAAGTCTGGAAAACCTTCATCAAAGATATGTGGTGCGGTACATTCCACAGTCTGTTTTCTCGCGTTCTCCGCTTTGATATCGATAAATACCAAGACGAAAAAGGACGCCAGTGGACGCGGAATTTTTCCATTTTTGACGAGTCGGACGCCCAAAGTCTTGTGAAAGAAATCGTTACAAAACAGCTTAACCTCGACGACAAGAAGTTTGAACCCCGTTCTGTCCGCTACGCCATCAGCAACGCCAAAAACCAAGGCTTATCACCTAAAGAATTTGAGAGAGAACAGCCGAATTATCGCGGCAGGGTGATTGCAGAAGTTTATAATCACTATCAAAGCCGACTTGCAGAAAACAACGCCTTGGATTTTGATGACCTGATTCTCGTTCCTGTAAGATTGTTTCAGCAAAACGAGCAAGTGTTGGGTTATTGGCACAAGAAGTTTCGCCATATTCTGGTAGATGAATATCAGGATACTAACCGCACTCAATACGAACTCATCCGCTTGTTGGCGACGAATGGCGAAACCAAAAAGAGTGAATGGGATTGGACAGACCGTTCTGTTTTGGTGGTTGGTGATGCTGATCAATCCATTTATTCATTTAGAATGGCTGATTTTACCATATTGTTGGACTTTCAGCAAGATTTTGGCGACGGCTTACCAGACGAAGATACCCGCACGATGGTGAAGTTGGAGGAAAATTATCGCTCTTGCGAAAATATTCTGCAAGCGGCAAACCATCTTATTGAAAACAACACCCAACGTATTGATAAAATCCTCAAAGCAACAAGAGGTGCAGGTGAGGAAATTTTTTGTCATAAAGCAGATGATGAAATTGCAGAAGCAGATTTTGTCATCAATCAAATTCGCTCTTTAGAAAACCAAAATCCAGAGTTGAATTGGGGAAGTTTTGCCATACTTTATCGTACCAACGCCCAATCTCGACCGTTTGAAGAGTTATTGGTGCGATTGGGAATTCCTTACACGGTTGTGGGAGGGATAAAGTTTTACGATCGCAAAGAAATTAAAGATGTCCTCGCTTACTTGCGGGCGATCGCCAACCCTGCTGATACACTCAGTTTATCACGAGTCATAAATACTCCCCGGCGCGGTATTGGTAAAGCTACCATTGAAGCACTCAATAACGCCGCGAGAGAATTAGGTACAACTCTGTGGGAAATCATAAGTGATGAAACATCAGTAAATACATTAGCTGGGCGTTCTGCGAAAGCTGTTAATAGCTTTGCCCAAATGATTCGTAATTTGCAAGACCAAATGGAGACAGTTCCAGTTTCTGAACTTGTGCAAGGAGTCCTTGAAGACTCTGGATACCTTAAAGACTTGCAAACACAGGGAACGGAAGAAGCAGAAGACAGGGTGCAAAACGTCCAAGAATTATTCAACGCCGTGCTGCAATTTGAAGAAGAAAGCGACGATGTCACCCTGCAAGCCTTCCTTAGCAGTACCGCCCTCAGTTCAGATTTGGATAATTTAAAAGAAGGAGAAACCGCAGTTTCACTGTTAACTTTACATGCTTCCAAAGGGCTGGAGTTTCCTGTTGTGTTTTTGGTAGGGATGGAACAGGGACTGTTTCCCAATTACCGTTCCATGAACGATCCAGCAGCTTTAGAAGAAGAACGCCGCCTGTGTTACGTGGGGATTACTCGCGCCCAAGAACGATTGTACATCACCCACGCCCGCGAACGCCGCCTTTACGGGTCTCGGGAACCAGCCATGCGATCGCAGTTTCTCGACGAGTTACCCGAAGAATTATTAATGACTCGGCATAGAAGCGTTACTTATACCAAAGGTGCTGGTGGAAGTTCATCGCAGCGTGTCACCCAAGGAAAGCAAGGGACGGCACAGAGTTGGCGAGTAGGCGAAAAAGTTCTGCATAAAATATTTGGTGTTGGAGAAATTACTCATATTTTTGGGTCGGGAAATAAAATTTCACTAGCGATTAAATTTGACAGTATGGGTCAAAAAATTATTGATCCAAGGGTGGCACAGTTGCAACGGGTGGATTGATAGGCACCCAAAATCAAGATTCTCCGTCAGTTCCCTAGACTTTGGCTGCCGCTCCTGTGCCTATGCAAAGCATGGACGAAGAATGGGCGGCAGATGGTTGTTCAATTCTCTCCCATTCCAATACCTCTGCCATTTGCACCGCTAGTTTTAACGGGTCAAAAGGTTTGGCAATGACTCCCGCAATGCTTAACTGTGCATATTGTTTTAAATCTTGCATCTCCACCTGAGCAGTCAGCAAAATAACTGGAATTGTGCGGGTACGCGGATGACTTTGCAGCGCAGTCAGCACCGTTAGTCCGTTGATATTCGGCATGATTACATCCAGTAAAATCGCATCCGGGAGTTGAGTAGAAGCCAATAACAGTCCATTGCTGGCTTCAGTAGATGTCAGCACTTGCCAGCCCCCCAAGTATTCCAAGCAAGTTTTAATAATGGTACATAAATTTTTCTCGTCATCAATTACCAAAATGCGCTTTGTTGACATAGCTTACTTACGGGTTAGTCTTTTAACAAGTTAGCTACCTTTGTTTCTCTTCACCATCTGCTAAAGGAATCAATGAATATTAAATTTTAATGTATACATAAATACACATATTGCATTTGGCTTTGTTTAGTTACTGATGTCGATTATTTCTTGTACAAAGGAAACATTGACTTATTCAAAATTTAGAAAGTAATTTATGAGACAAACAAATTCCATTTGATTTTAAGAGAATTACTAGCTTGGAAAACTAAAAGAAGCTTCTGCCATACGACCTATGTAGCCAATGCCTCTACATTGCCTCCTGAGAATGAGGAAACTACAGTGGTGGCATTATAAAGTGATACCTATACGCTAGGTTGATGTAGTAACGGAGTTGACACTATGGCTAGTCAAGCAGAAAGTAAAGGTAAGCACACTGCTGCTCATGACGAAACTGCAGGCAAGAAAGCGGCTACTAAGAATGAAGGAGATGCTAACAAGCACAGTGCTGATAACCACGAGGAGCTAGATTCACTTCTTTCTGCGCTTGACGGAGATATCACTGCCCTCGATGCAGACGCTGCTTTGGGCTTAATTGACGAGTGGTATGGTTCTCTGCATAAAGCTAAAGAACCAGAACTCAAAGAGATTGCAAATACTATCAAGGAGCTAAAGCAACTCGTCAAGGGTGGTAAAGCCACAGGTCATGAGATTGGTGAGGTACTGATTGAAATTGGCGAACAAACAACTAACTTTGGTTCTGATGCTTCCAAAGAGCTAAAAACTCCACTGCATAAATTAGGTAAGCAACTTACTAAAGCAGGCACTTCACTAGGTAAAGCAGAAGACAAGGAGCATATTGAACAAATTGACTCCCTGGTAGAGAACCTTGAAGGAGACTTGACGAAAATTGATACAGAGGTAGCCCTCAACGGTATCGACACGTGGTACAGTTTGCTACACAAGTCTGAAGACGAGAATCTTAAAGAAATTGCCAATGGACTTAAGCAACTCAAGCAACTTCTCAAGCGCAGCAACCCCAAAGGTGCTGACATAGGTGAAGTACTCACCCAACTTGGCGAACAAACTCAAGAGGCGGCTAACTCTGCTGGAAGGGGACTCAAAGGGCGAATTCAAAAACTGGGCAAAGTCCTCAGTAAAGTTGGCAAGTCTTTAGAGTAAATTCTTCGGGTGCATTGTTGACACTCCTCGCTCTTAGGGACTTCCAAATAAAAAAATATCCCAAATTTTCTTGTGGGATGGGTGTCCCCACCCGTCCTTTGTATTCAGGGCGGGCAGGATGCCCACCCCAGAAGATGGATAATTTATTTCTTGGAAATCCCTTATAGGGCGAGGAGTGTCAATCAATCAGGTGCTGAAGCTGTTTAATTAGATTCTGTGCTTGTTGATAGCCTTTTGTGTCTCCTTGCAATAGAAAGAGCTTAGCTGCTAGCTGTAAGTCCAGGATTGTTCCAGTTTCGTCTCCAATACCATAGCGAGCACCAGCTCTATGAAAGTAAGCCTCAGCTAAGCGGGGATTGAGTTGTAATGCCCGATCAAAGTCCAATACTGCGCCCAAAGCGTCTCCCAATTTGTGTAGAAGAAGACCCCGACTATAGTAGGCGTTAGCATTGTTGGGATTGAGGATTATTGCCTGATTAAAGTCTTGAACCGCTCCCCTATAGTCTCCGTGCTGAAATCTGTCACGTCCTCGGTTGAGCAAGTTAACCGAGCCTTTAGAATTACTACTTGTGGTATCAGTACGAGTAGTTTGTGCATGAACAGATCCGATTAGTCCACTGGAAAGTGCAGACAGACTAAGAATTATAATCGCTGCGGGAGCAACAACTCTTGTCAAAGTTGTAGTACACAATTGCATTTGCTTTTGCGTTTGCTTTTAACGCTCTGCTTCGGTCTAACTGCTTAAAGCTGCTATCACCCACGATAACGCAGTACTAGCCTCAACTGCTGTTGAGCGATAAATTATTTCAGTGAACTACCTACACCGACAGCCGCGGTACGGTGTAGGCTTCCGGCTTCATTGACAGATGCCCGTCCACCGCAGCGGTTTGTTGGTCTTACTCCGCCTCGGCGGGCGCAAGAACGGGGTTCCCTCCGCCCATAGATAATATCCGAATTCCTTGATTCCTTATATTTAATGCTGCATTAACATCACGGTCATGATGAGTCCTGCATTCAGGGCAATCCCATTCACGGATATCGAGTGTTAACTCATCAATAATGTGACCGCAGCATGAACAGGTTTTGGAACTGGGGAAGAATCTCCCTATCTCCACAAGTGAGCAGCGCGGTGGGGGGGGTTCCCCCCGCAACGCGCTGCTCACCCGGAGGGTTGACCATCCTTGACTTTTAACTTGCAGTCTAGGAAGTTAACGAACATTCCCCAACCCACATCGGATATTGACGCGTGATAGCTTGCGGTTCCGTACCATTCCCTTGACGTGAAGATTCTCCACGACAATGACTTGAATGCGCGTTTACCAGTTTTCTACTTAATTTATGCAAAAAATCTTGGCGGGAATTTGATACTCGCTCGTGAACCTTAGCTAGTAGTTTTTTATACTTGTTTCTTGAGTTACTTCCTTGTAGAGACGCTTCAAACAGCGCGTCTCTACACGAGCAAACTTTTTCTGCTTGCGAGCTAGATTCTTCTCATGACGTTTCAGGTGTTTTGGATTTGAGTGTTTGGTAACTTGCTCACCATCGTGAACAATAGCGAAGTCTTTGATTCCAAGGTCAATGCCTAGCGTTTTACCACCAGTAGTTCCAGCACCATCCTCTAGTTCACACAGAATAGAAGCGAAGTATTTGTCTGTAGGAGTCTTACTGATGGTGACTGTCTTAACTTTTCCCTCAATTAGTCTATGAAAAACTGCTTTAATAACACCAATTTTTGGAACTTCCAAACAGTCTCCCACAACTTTAACATTTTGAGGATACTGGATTGATTGCTTGTGGTGCTTTGACTTAAACCTAGGAAACTTAGCGCGTCCCTCAAAAAAGTTAGTATAAGCCTTGTTCAAGTTAATTGCTACGCATTGCAAAACAGCAGAGTAACAATCGTCTTTTAACCAAGGGTATTCTACTTTTAATTGCGGGAGATAAGCTTTGTAAACACTTAATTTCAAAGACTTTCCAGTTTCTTTGTAGCGTTGAATGCAAGCATTTAAGGCATAGTTCCAATACCCGGAACGCACAACCAAACGATTTGGATAGAGCTATTTCTTGTTCAGTTGTTGGGTATAGCCTGACCTTAACTGCTTTCAACACTTTTAATTACCTCCTTGTTGTACTTATGATAGCATTTATGGGGAGATAATGAGGAGATTTTATGAAAGACGATTATTTAAGAATTCGGATGAGCAAGCGTAGGATGGATAAGTTGCGGTTATATGCAACTATGAAAGATACAACAATGACTCACGTTATTGAAGACCTCATTGACTCGTTAAAAATCCCGGAGATTGACAAAAACTCGGACACCCCTCTCGCGCGCTAACTGACAGTCAACATAGGTCAGGGGTGTACCTCGTTTTTGTCCGGGCATTCATCCCACGTCTCACCCGGAGGGGAGCGTGGGATGAATGCCCGAGCTAGCTAAATTCATACTTTGAATCAGCAACGCCCAAAAAATAATACCCTTGGAAGAGGGGAAATATACGCCTGAACAGCCAGCTTTTGAGACTGGGCATCACAGATAACCTCCTTAACCGAACCGTATTGGTACCACTTGGAGTAGTTAAGTTACACTGTGTTGTACTATAGGACTCCTGTGCAGATTTTTGAACGGCACGCTTGCGGAGGGCAGTGCGAACGCAAAACCCGGATGTAGTTGGCAAAATACGGTAAGCACTGCCCACCCTACAATACTTAAGATTTTTCATAAATCCTGCGCGGATTGCTATAGAAAGATATGACTTGCGGCAATATTCAAAAATGGACATCACTGCAAAGTCACCTCAGTCTGTACAACTCCCGCACGTTCATGACGCGCTGACAGTTTGACTGTACCACCCTGAGGCGATCGCACAACCCATTCTACCTTCGCCCGATCCTGGGTAGAATCTGTATGCCGCCTAATTGGAGCTGAGGGTTTATAGGCACGTCCCTCTAATTGACCCAAGTCTTCACGCAGCTTACCTGTCTCTAAAGTTGCACCAACAGGCAACTCAATTTCACAGATACAGCCCCGCACCAGCTTTTTCTCTAGGGCTTTTTCAGTGACGTAGGTGGGTAGCCAGCCTGTATTATGTATAACCAGCCGCACTCGATAAGTATCATTGCCCAAGCTGTGGACACTCGCTTCGTAAATCTCCAAGTAGGGAGAGATTAATAGATGCCACACTAGCCAATCGGGAAAACGGGCAATTTCCTTCTCTAAAAATTCTGGTGGTGGATTTGACCAAGCATACATAGTATCCCAACCCCCCAGTTCGACTTGACCGAGTTGGGGATGGTTGAACGGATACCAGTCAATGTAGCCTTTTCCTCCCAATTGTTTGTCGCTCCAGCGCAGTAGCTTCAGGTCATCTTCTAAAGGGTGTTCGCGTTGCCATTCAATATATTTATACTCAGTAATACCTGCTTGGCGTTGAGGGCTCCAAACTTCTACCGTCCAGCCAAATACACCTTGGTGTTCATAAACCCAGTCGTGGAAAGTACCGCCAATCACCTGTTTCGGATGATAACGGAACTCATGAAATCCAGAAATAGCGGGGTAATCAGTGAGTTCAGTCCCCTTTTTGCCGATGTGCTGGTAGGTACGCAAGTCTTTAACAGGTAATTCCTCATCGCTGGCATAGCTATAGGCGCGTAACAAAACACCACTAAACGTGTGGAACGTAGTCGCTCCTGTGATGTTAGGATGAGTGCTGATAAATTGTACAAGCGATCGCACCTCCGGCTCAGAAGTAGGATAAGCACCAGAACCTGCCTGCTCATGCTCTTGTCGCCACATATTCGGAAAATTACGGTTCAAGTCTAACCCCTGCTTGGTAGGCTGGAGGTGAATTTGCACACCGTCGTAATTCTCTATACGTCCTTCTGGCAAAACTCGGTAATACTGCCCACCTGTTTCTGTTGGCTCACGGGGTACCAACAGGCGTGGTTCGGTGGGGCAGATTTTCCACGCTCCGTTAGGATCAGGAATTCGCATCATCAAGACGCGGCGATCGCCATCTATATCTTCAATGACTAAACCGTCCTCATCTTGCTCATCATGGGGATAAGGACGGGTGCTAGAGCGAATAAATTTTGGCGAACTCGCCAATGCCAACTCAGCTCCATCAGGGTTGACGCGGGGGCAAATGTAGAAGGTGCGGGTGTCCAAACAACGAGTGATATCTGGGTGAGTTCCGTAGCTTGTTACTAATGTTTGTATGAGGTACAGACAGACACTCGATGGTGCCACTTCTACGGCGTGAATATTGCCATCAACCCAAAAGGCAGGCTTTTCGCGAGCCGAACCTGTGGCAAAATTGGTGACTGTAATCAGCCAGATGTCACGCTCTTCGTAGCTCTTGCCGATGCTTTCTATACTTACAAGGTGAGGAAATTCCTGAGCATAAGCATGGAGAATACGAGTTAAATCTTCATAACCGTAGTATTTATCGAACCGAACATCTGGCATGGCAAAAACAAAGTTGTAATGAGCTAAGGATTATGTATTTAATTGCTAATTTTCCTATTATGCAGTGAACGCTTGTGCTTCAAAAACAATCCTGCTGAACCTAGCACTATCAATCCACTACAACCCTTCTTGTGAAGAATTAAAACAGCCAGACAGATATAAAACATTACCCTTGATAGTATATTTAAAGCCAAACTCTAGACGAGTGATGATCTCTCTTTGCCTAGGGAACTCAGCTAAATGGAAAGGAGACACCCATGAAGGTTGGTATCCCGAAGGAAGTTTACTCTGGCGAATATCGCGTAGCAGCCACCCCGGACACAGCCAAGTATCTTATGAAGCTTGGTTTCGATGTGCTAGTTGAGTCTGGTGCAGGCGAAAGAGCAAACTTTACAAACGCTGCCTATATAGAGACCGGATGCAATATTGTACCGGATGCTCCTACTTTATGGTCAGACGCAGATATCGTACTCAAAGTTCGTCCGCCCCAGATGCGCCCGGATCTCGGCAAAGATGAAACCGAACTGCTTGCTGAGGAGGGCACTTTGATCGGCTTCATCTGGCCAGCCCAAAACCCCGATTTACTGGACAAATTAGCAGCACGTAAGGTCACGGTGTTAGCAATGGATGCGGTGCCGCGTATTACTCGGGCACAAAAGATGGATGCCCTGAGTTCAATGGCAAATCTCGCTGGGTACCGCGCTGTGATTGAAGCTGCTAATCACTTTGGACGGTTCTTTAACGGGCAGATAACGGCAGCCGGAAAGGTGCCGCCCGCGAAGGTCCTGGTGATTGGTGCTGGTGTCGCTGGACTCGCAGCTATTAGTACTGCTAAGAGCCTAGGTGCAGTTGTCCGTGCTTTTGATACGCGCCTTGTGGTCAAGGAGCAAGTAGAAAGTCTAGGAGCAGAGTTTCTGGAACTTCAATTTGCAGAGGATGGCAGTGGTGAGGGCGGCTACGCCAAGGTCATGAGTGACGAATTTATCAAAGCTGAAATGGAGCTATTTGCTGCTCAGGCTAAAGAGGTTGACATCATCATCACGACAGCGTTAATTCCAGGGAAAAGAGCACCTGTGCTAGTGACGCAGGACATGGTTGAGACTATGAAGGACGGCTCGGTCATTGTTGATCTTGCTGCAGAGCAGGGCGGCAATTGTGCCTGTACTCACCCTGATGAAGTCTACTGTTACAAAGGAGTGACAATTGTAGGTCTGACTGACCTGCCTAGCCGTATGGCTCAACAAGCTAGCCAGCTTTATGGCACCAATATTTGCTATGTGCTTGAAGAAATGGGTGGAGCTAATAGCTTCCATGTCAATCTCGAAGATGAGGTTGTCCGAGGTATGCTAGTAGTCCATGATGGAGAGGTGACTTGGCCTCCACCTAAAAAGGACAAGGAGACAAGGGGACAGGGAGACACGGGGACAAAGAGACACCCAGACAAGGAGACACGGGGACAGGGAGACACGGAGACAAAGAGACACCCAGACAAGGAGAAAGAGCCTTCCCTTGTCTCTCCATCACCCACTTCCCCCCTCATCTCCTCCTCCGCTCTGAGTGCTCCGCAATTGAAGGGTAGGCGTGACCTGTTGTGGCTGCTCCTTGTTGGTTTCGCTCTGCTTGGTATTGGTATCAGTGCGCCTCCTTCGTTTTTGTCTCACTTCACTGTGTTTGTCTTAGCTTGCTTCGTTGGCTGGCAAGTCATTTGGAACGTTAAGCCAGCTCTGCACACGCCGCTGATGAGTGTCACCAATGCGATTAGCGGCATCATTATTATTGGCGGTATGCTCCAAATCTCTGGGGCATCGAATTCACTCACCACCATCCTTGGTGCGATCGCTATCCTGGTCGGGACAATCAACATTTCAGGTGGCTTCCTCGTCACCCAACGTATGCTCAGGATGTTTCAAAAGTAGAAAGAAACTATGTCAAATAACCTACTGACAGTGGCGTATATTGTGGCTAGTGCCTTATTCATTCTCAGCCTGGGGGGATTGTCTGATCAGGAAACGGCTCGCAAAGGCAATATTTACGGGATCATTGGTATGCTTATTGCTTTCGTTGCTACCGCGCTCTCACTAGACGTGAGTGCATACGGTATCTTGCCCTCAGTTGTCATACCAGGAGCGGTTATCGGTGCAAGTGTAGCTTCTCGTGTAGCGATGACTTCCATGCCGGAACTTGTAGCCATTCTACATAGCTTTGTTGGTGTTGCGGCAGTTCTAGTAGGCATTGCCAATTATCTGCAACAGTCACAATCGCTGACCGGAGTTGAGTCCACAATCCACCAGATTGAAATTTTTGTGGGTGTCTTCATTGGTGCTGTGACCTTTACAGGTTCAGTGGTTGCCTTTGGTAAACTACGAGGCATCATCAGCAGCAAACCTCTACTTTTGCCAGCACGTCATTGGCTTAACCTAGGTATGCTTGGGGCTGCAGTGTGGCTCGGTGCCCAGTTTTTAGGGGCAGAAAATATCAATGGACTGCAACCGCTGTTGATGATGTCCGCGATCGCCTCAGTGTTAGGCATTCATCTCGTGATGGGGATTGGTGGTGCGGATATGCCGGTTGTGATCTCAATGCTCAACAGCTACTCTGGATGGGCAGCCGCTGCTGCTGGCTTTATGCTATCAAACGATCTGCTCATCATTACAGGTGCGCTGGTAGGCAGTAGTGGTGCAATCCTCAGCTATATCATGTGCAAGGCAATGAATCGGTCATTCATTAGCGTGATTTTAGGAGGCTTTGGCACAGAGACGGACACAGCAGCTGTTGACGCTGAGGGAACTGTGGGTGAGGTCACCAAAACGACGATTGAGGATACTGCGGAACTCCTGCAAAATGCTAAGAGTGTTGTCATCGTCCCTGGCTACGGTATGGCAGTAGCTCAGGCTCAACATACTGTCTCAGATCTTACCAAACTGCTGCGCGATCGCGGTCTACAGATTCGCTTTGGCATCCATCCGGTAGCTGGTCGAATGCCCGGACACATGAACGTTCTTCTGGCTGAGGCTCGTCTGCCCTACGACATCGTACTAGAAATGGATGAGATTAACGAGGACTTCCCAAAAACTGATGTTGTACTAGTCATTGGTGCTAACGACACTGTCAACCCCAGCGCATTGGAAAACCCAAATAGCCCAATTGCTGGAATGCCAGTGCTGGAGGTTTGGAAGGCTGGCACCGTCGTAGTGATGAAGCGCAGTATGGCTAGTGGCTACGCTGGAGTTGAGAATCCACTCTTTTATAAGGACAATACTCGTATGCTCTTTGGCGATGCTAAGAAAAATGTTGACGAGATTGTTGGAAAACTCACACAACTTAGTCAGGAAAGTTTAGACCTCCGCCAACCGAGAAAAGTGGAATTGTTATTTCAACCCAAGTAGATAATTTCTTATCTTAAGTGCTAAGCTGTCACGCTTTTAATTGACACATTTCTTCGTGAGGGTCGTCCAGAGTCAAGAGTCAAAAAGCCAAAAAACTTTTGACTTTTGACCTTTGACTCTTGAGTGTTTTATGGCAAAAGGCAGCTATGCTGCTATGCTGTAGGGCGAAGCCCTTCCCGAAGGGTGGGCAGAAGGTTTATTAACCTGAGTTCGGGATAAGCTGAAACCCTGATTCCACCGTTACTTACTTTATGACTTTACTAACGTGTTTTCGCAGTTTCAGCCAATCAATGCTGCATAAGTGTCCTTAACCCGAACTGACGTTTTATTACTGATTTGCAGTTTCAATGAGTTTGTTGGAGCGCCCGCTTTCAGCGATCGCTTTGCGCCATTGCCCGCTTGGGGTCCCTCCTCAGCATCGTATAGAGCGCAGTGCCTGTTGGAGAATCGCAACTTTCCATACTAAAAATATTGTTTAAGTATATACATAATTGCTGCAGAAAAGGGTGTGTTTCTTCCATCTGCATCTGGCTTGTGATATCCTTGGGCAAGTAGCTGTATTTCTGTATCTGTTAACCCACTAGTCGCTTGCAACGCTGCATCGATGGCTGCACGTCTCATCTTTCTCAACTTATCAATACCAAGTGCTAGTTTTTGAATTGTGATATTAGCCGCTTTTTGCTTATCTACATCATCTGTTGGCAGAATTTCCCCAAAACCAGAGTACTTAAAGTAATCTGCACATTTTGGATCTAAGGGAGAAATCATCAGTTCCTCATCGAACCAGGCTTGTTTTTTGTGTCCACAATGCACTGGTACACGAGGTTTGTGTTCATCTTCACCTTGGCATGAAGCTATCAGATTAGCGTACTCAAATGTCAAGTGTTTATAAACACTCTTGGGTCTAAAGTGTTCTATATGGCATTGCTTCCTAGCTATGGACATACCACAGTAGCCACAGATGTAACCTTGCTCTTGTAATAGCGACTCGTACACCTCATTTTTGATTGCTTGTGGGAAGGATTTCCAATCAGGTGTCCTTTTCCCCAGTTTCTGCTTCCATTTCGTTAAGCTATCTGGTTCTCTGGTCTTTTGAATATATTTCATCGATTTAGAATTTCCTTGCGTCGGATAAGGACATCTGCTCGTACAAACTCCGGATCGTCTTCTCCAATTTCATCGGCTAAGTTTTGGCGCAATTGTTTGGCGCGATCAAGATGTCCCTGGTCAATTAATCTGAACAAATCACGGAGGTTTTCTTTAATTTCCTGTGGTCTTTCAGATACACCCATCAAATCTTCTAGGATCTGATTACTATCTCTGCCAAACGAATTTTCAGGTTGTTCAGTAACGATACCTTCAGGTGTTGCTTCTAGGAGGTAGATGCTATCAGGTTTGACATGACTCAGTACTTGTGGTGAATGGGTGGTGATGATAAACTGACAATTGGGGAATGTTC
Source organism: Scytonema sp. PCC 10023 (assembly GCF_963920835.1). NCBI lineage: Bacteria > Bacillati > Cyanobacteriota > Cyanophyceae > Nostocales > Scytonemataceae > Scytonema > Scytonema sp. PCC 10023. The sequence goes on along the minus strand of NZ_CAWUDP010000057.1, from coordinate 50,025 downwards.
TAGTCAAAGCTGGAATAATTTGCCGTTGCCATTTTGGATGCAGGTGCAACTCAATTTCGTCAATGAGAACAACACCGTTCCCTTGGAGTGGATCTGGTAAACCTGGGTTGGCAATTGCCAAGCGCCTTGCTAAATCACCCACCAATGCTAATAAGCATTTTTCACCATCAGATAACTGATTGACGATGAGTTGCTGACCTTGTTTTTTTACAGTCATCCGCAAGGGCGATCGCTCAACCCGTAAGTCGGAAAAATCTGGTTGTAATGATGATATTGCCCCTCTGACCGATTCCAACTGTTTGTCTCGATGATTGGGGTTATCCCGCCGCAATTCATTTTCCAAATCTTCCCGGTTTCTAAACCATTCAAAGAAGCCTTTAAAGTCAATTCTTCCTCCCGTGAGTGCTTGATCATAGGCATTTCTTTGAGTAATTAAATATTCCTCGGAAATCTCCAAAGGCATATCAAGAACAGCACGATTTACTGGGTAGTAAACTGTCAAAGGTATGCTAGCGTTATTATTATTTGCTAACTCACTATTTATTTCATCAACCGCTCTTTGTAAATCTTGTAAAGAGTCTTGGCTTACGTCATCAGCTTCTATCTGGTTGAAATTGTCCAACAACTCTTCCAAAGCTCGTTTCAAGCTTTTGTTACCCGGCTGATTTTGCAGGGGTCGCTGTTTCATCTCTAATAAAGACTTGATTTCTTCCAAGCGCCTTGCTGCACTGCTTTGAGAAGATTGGTCTTCCGCCCGAACTTCACTTAAAGACCAGGTTAATTCCTGTCCTTCGTGCAAACTAATTGTAATTTCAATCTGCGTTTGTTGGTCTTCATTAGTGATATCCTGTTCACTTAAAGAACGCGTCGAAATTAGGGAATCTTGAATTCGCCCTGTCAACTGGGACAAAAGAATTGCAAGACAATCAAGTATCCTTGATTTTCCTACCCCATTGACACCGATAAGTACAGTTGGAGCCATGTCATCGAAATCGAGCGTCAAATCGCCGATTCCACGGAAAGAGTTCATTTTGAGGCGCTTGATTTTCATAAGTTGTAACTCATAAAATGACACGTCTGACTGGCAAGTATCGCGCTGTGTCATTTGTTCTTTGTAACAATAAAGAACAAATGACACTTTTTATAAAAAAACTGTAATGCCTCCATGTATCAGCTTAAGAATTAAGCTGATTTCAGTGGAACAATACCTTTATCAAAAACGCGGTTATCGGTGCCGATCCCACTAATTTCTATTCTATCTGCATAAACCTCATAAGCGGCAAAACTCAACTTTTCTGCTGAATATTCCGTCCATTCGGAACGTCCTACAGGACGAGTTCCCGCACCACCACCACATATTAAATAAGTCGTTCCATTAAGAGAACGAGTGCGTTCATAGTGGTGTTCGTGACCATTTATATAGAGTTGCACACCGTATTTTTGAAACAGTGGAGTAAAGCTTTTAATGAAGGCTGGATTGCTGCCATACACACCTGATGCATAAACTGGATGATGACCAAAGACAACTTTCCAAGGTGCATTAGAGGCGCTTAATTCTTGCTCTAACCATTTTAGCTGTTTTTCCCAATCAGCGTTCGTATTCGTATCTAAAGCAAAAAATTGCACATTATCGCGGCGAAATGTGTAATAGCGATCCTTCATATTAAAGCCGACATACTTCAGTTGCAGTTCACCGTTTGCCGTGCGAATATCATGATTTCCTAGAACAGCCTGAAATTTCACACCTTGCTTTAGTAAAGGCGCATAAGGACGCTCAAACACTGCAGCAATTTTTTCCATTTCGCCATTGGTGTAGATATTATCACCAGCTAAAACAACCAAATCATAAGCATTTTTGCTATGATAATCAGTCATTGCCTTAGCAACAGCGTACTGTCCTTGATCTCCAGTACCAGTATCTGCCACGGAAACAAAACGCCATAACAACTCGTTTTTGGCTGGATTACCGGGTGTTGCGGCTTTTGATGCAGCCATTCCACCATTTTTACCAGCTTGACGAGTAACACAGCCAAGAAATCCTAAACCAATGGCGCTGAGGCTACTGAAAAATAAAAATTGACGGCGTTTCAGCTTCATAAATGACCAAATTCAATAAATAGTAAAGTATAGCCGAAGCAATGAAGTGATAAATTAAGGCTGAGGAGGCTGCACCCCACCAGTGTAAAGACGCTTCAAACAGCGCGTCTCTACAGAACTCTTGTCTTTGATTCGCAGCTGACGGTGAAAGTTCCATGCCCCAAGACAATCAGAATTCACAACCACCATTTTCCCCTGAACCGGAAGACAATCAGCCGCAACCGATGGTTGAGTCAACAGCTCAACCTCCCCGAAAACAATACCAGAGAGTCCAGCCAATTTGGAAGGCTACAATTATCCAAATTCTACGAGGGACAATTGGGCTACTAGAAACAACGGTAGAGAAACTGGAAACAGCACCCCCTCGTGGTTCTGAGGAAACCCCCGGTTTTTTGCAGAAGCTTCAGCTGGGGTGGAGTGCAGCTTTAGGTAAAATTCGCTCTTTGTTACCAACAAATTTATCAAGGAAGTTCTCAGATACGGCTTTAACGGGGATAATTGCTGGAATTGCGGTACTGCTGATTTGGACAACTTCCACTGTTTTCTCAGGTAAGCCTACACAGGTTGCAACTGTTCCGCCTACCGAGGAAACACCTCCAGCAACGATCGCCATTCCGCCAGAACTAGAAGCACCTCCCGCACCTCCCGCAGCCGAACAAACTCCTCCGGCTGTAGCAGAAACTACACCACAACCTGAGGAAACGCCTCCCGCAACGATCGCCATTCCGCCAGAACTAGAAGCACCTCCCGCACCTCCCGCAGCCGAACAAACTCCTCCGGCTGTAGCAGAAACTACACCACAACCTGAGGAAACGCCTCCCGCAACGATCGCCATTCCGCCAGAACTAGAAGCACCTCCCGCACCGGCCGCAGCTGAACAAACTCCTCCGGCTGTAGCAGAAACTACACCACAACCTGAGGAAACCCCTGCGCCGCTGGAGGAAACTCCGCCGCCAGAACCGGAACCAACTCCCACACCAACCTTGGTATTGACGCCAGAGCAAACCTTGATTGCATCTATCGAAAATCAAGTCGCCCAGGTTAGCGATCGCTTTGCCCCTGGTTTGATACAGTCGATTCAAGCTAACTTCCGTTCCAGTAGTCTCGCTGTGACGATTAGCGATTATTGGTATAATATAAAACAGTTACAACAAGAGCAACTCTTGGCTCAGATGCTGCAACGCGCCAAGGAAATGGATTTCACACATTTAGACATTCTCGACTCACAGGGTAGACTGGTAGCAAGAAACCCTGTTGTTGGTACTGAAATGATTATTTTTCAACGGCGAGCCATAAGTTGAAGAAGAACTCACAAGTCACAAGTCAGAAATCAGGATGCAATTAGTTATGAAAAAGGATATCTGTGCAAAAGTCTGAAATTTTCTTTCCCCCTGCAAAGCTCTGGTCTTTATGAGAAGTCTTTAACCGGACTTACAGCAGTTTTCACGTATTTGAACCACACTGTAAGGGCACAGCAATGCTGTGCCCCTACGGCAAATGTGGTCTATTTACCTGAAAATAGCTGTAATATTATCGATCCGCCAGTTTAAAGAATTCATGACATTCGGGAGAGCGAAGTAGCGCTTCTATTCTTTCTTGTTAAAAATCAGAGCGAAAAGCTAATAGTAGAGATGAGCGATGGCACGTAAGCGCAAAGCGCAGGCACTCTCGCCGCGTAGCGTGTCCCTTTGGGACTCAGTGCCCGCCTTTTCTGCGGTGCCGCTAGGCTTACGGCGATCGCGTGATTTCTATTTTCTGCTATAGGATAATTATATAAAAAACATTGACAAAAACCTAGAGATATGCAAAAGACAGCGAAATCCGAGGAATCCTTGGATAAGTTTTTAGTTTGTGGGCTAGGTGGTTTAGGTCAGCATTGTGTTGTTGCTCTCAAGAAGTTTGAGGTCAGCGTCATTGCTATTGACAAAATTCAACCTCAAGATTGGGAGATTCCTAACCTTCCAGATTTGTGGGATGACTTAGTGATTGGTGACTGTCGCCAAATCAGTATTTTACAACAAGCCAAAATACAGCAGTGTCGAGCTGCAATCATCGTCACGAGTAATGAGCAAGTCAATGCAGAAACAGCTTTAGTCGTCAGGAAACTTAATCCCCAAACCCGCCTGGTTGTTCGTTCATCTAAACAAAATCTCAATGAATTATTGAGCGAACATCTGGGAAATTTTGTTGCCTTTGAACCAACTCAACTCCCTGCTTCTAGCTTCGCCCTTGCCGCTCTTGGTACAGAAATACTAGGATTTTTCAACATAGAAGGAGAGTGGCTACGAGTGGTAAAGCGCGTTTTGTTCCCAGGCGATCGCTGGTGTTATGGTCGTCTGCTACACGAATTGAATACTCACACTCGCAAGATTCTCTATATTAGTTCTGATGGTGCTAGTTTATGCGAATCTTTCCATGAATGGGAGCCTGATACACGTATAAAGCCAGGAGACACGATTGTTTATATCGAAGCAACCAAGCCATCTGCTCCTGCTTCAGAGAAATTTGCCAAGAATATCTTACGAAATCCTTGGCACTTCTTAAGAAGACTCAAGCGTTTTAATTGGTTAAATTTTAAGCAGCAAATCGCTGAATTTTGGCGAAAAAGTGATGAAAATCAACTCCAACAAGTATGGATTGCCTGCTTAATCACAGTAGGCTTTTTAGTGCTAGTGGGAACTGTTTTGTATCAGTTGAACGACCCCAACATAAGTTTGGCAGACTCCTTTTTCATTTCAGTTATGCTGCTTCTAGGCGGATTTAGTGACTTTTTTGGTGGTTTCGATTTTGAATTTCCTGTTTCTCTTTGGTTGCGGTTCATTAGCCTAGGAATAACAATTGCTGGTACGATTTTAGTCGGGATACTCTATAGCTTTCTTACGGAAAGACTTCTAAGCGCTAGATTTCAGTTAAGCAAACGGCGTCCACCCATTCCTCAAAAAGACCATGTGGTAGTCGTTGGACTCGGTCGAGTTGGGCAGCGAGTCGTAGCTTTGTTGCAAGAATACAAGCAGCCCCTCGTTGGCATTACATTAAATACAGATTTTGACACGACGATTTTACCCGAGATGCCACTGATTGCTGGTTCCTTAAAAGAGTCTCTTGCTAAGGCAAATCTCAACACAGCAAAAAGCGTCGTTGTCGTCACCGATGAGGAAATGCTGAATTTGGAAATCGGCTTGATGGCGTATGATGCTAATCCAAACAGCCATTTGGTTATCCGCACCACTGGTCAAGGTTTAAGTGAAAATTTAGCGAGACTACTACCCAGTGCTCAAGTGCTATCTGCCTACGCCGTAGCAGCCGAAGCATTTACTGGAGCAGCATTTGGGGAAGAAATTATTCACCTGTTCCGCGTTAATCAAAAAACTATATTAGTTACAGAATATCAAATTGAGGCTAATGATACTCTTAATGGGTTAATGCTATCTGAAATTGCTTACGGCTATGGAGTTGTGCCAATTCTCTATATAAAAGAACAAGAACCTCCTAAGTTGATGCCTTCTGAGGATATACGTTTAAGTGTAGGCGATGCTCCCAAAGGGAGCCGCCCTTTGGGCGATCGCATGGTGGTTCTGGCAACGACCAATGGTCTTCGCCGCATCGAGCAAGGAACAAAGAACTTTATGCCAAAAACCTGGCAAGTACACGTTGAAAGAGCCTTAACAGCAGAAGCAGTGTTTGAGGGAGCTAATGCCATCACCCGAATTTCTGGATGTAGTTTGACTATGGCTAGAAACTTTATGAACAACTTACCGGGAACATTGCATTCACCACTTTACAAACATCAAGCTCAGCGTCTGATCAGAGAACTCAGCAAATCTCAAGTGATTGCCCGCTTGGTTCCAATGACTGCTCAACAAGGCACAGATAGCATCTAAGTTGCCAACAAAAATCTTGGATTGGTTGGTTGCGATCGCCCGATGGTAAAAATCGTACCTTGCAAGTTGCGTTCTTCGATGGCGATCGCTTGTACCCCATTTACTTGGCGGCGTTTACGGCGGTTGATGCTGAATCTGGTTGATTGTCGCACAGATGGCGATCGCTCTCACTAACATTGGGGTTATTCTTCAAATAATCACGTATCCAGTTGCAACTCTAGACCGTCATGTACGGGAAAAGTTAGCAACTGTTAAAAAAGAACCAGAAGTAGCAGAAGCGATGTTAAATCGGTTTAACAGGGCAATGTCCGATTTAGCAGCGATGGCGCAAGCGCCCACCGTAGGTGATCGCAGATTATTTAAAGGAGTAGTATTTTAGTGGCGCATGGTCAGAAAAAAACCGAATCGAAAAATGGTAACGGAGCGAAATTAAATTTTGAACAAACCCTGTGGGCAGCTGCCTTACCTTGCGGCTCAGTATCGTCGTGAAGCTACAATGGCGCAAACAAAAGGCACTTCTTGCTGTTTATAGAAAAATAAAATTTTCTAAATTTTGATTGAGGAAATGTTTCTGGTTCATTAAATAACACTATTCTTATAGTACCTATTGAAGGCTATTATTTTACAGTAGGGCAAGCAGGCAATCCGAAGGTATCTTTAACAGAAATTTGATACAAAAAATAGGTGAATGCATTTATGCCTGGGCTTAAACGTAGGTTAGCAGTGGTTATCGGGATTAATCAATACTTTAATGGCATTCCGGCGCTTAAGACTGCTGTCAATGACGCAAGCAAACTTGCCCACATTTTAGAAACTAAATACCAATACCAAGTCCTGCTGTTGTTAGACAATGGAGCAAATTACAAAAATCTTAATCACCTATTTACTGCTTTTGAACAACAGATGTTGCCATTAGCAGATGGCAGTAAAATTCAAATTCAACCAAATGATAGTATTATTTTTTACTTTGCTGGACATGGCATTGCTTTAGATGCACTAGATAACGCTGATGGTCCATCTGGTTTCCTCATCCCCCAAGATGCAAGGCTTGATCTTGAAGGTAGCTTAGTGTCGATGCAGCAACTGCACGATGCCCTACTGAAACTGCCATGCCGTCATCTGTTGGTGATCCTTGATTGCTGCTTTGCTGGGGCATTCCGTTGGGCAGGAAATCGAGATGTGGTGCGATCGCAGAAAATGTATCGGGAACGCTATGAGCGCTTTATCTCTGGTTGTGCCCAACAAGTCATTACCTCTGCCGCCGATGACGAAAAAGCAGCCGATTCTCTGTTTCGTTTTGGACAGCGCAGCGAGTATGAGGGACACTCTCCCTTTGCCGAATTGCTCTTGAAGGGACTCTCTGGAGAAGCCGATTACAGCCGTGACGGTGCGATCACAGCTACAGAATTATACGTCTACATCCACGGCGAGTTGGGCAAGACAAGTGCCAAACAAACTCCAGGTTTTTGCCAACTCAAACGCCATGACAAGGGGGAGTATATCTTTGCTATCCCCGGTTTTAAGGCAAATAAATTGGAGGAAGCCCCCAAACTCGACGAAAAAGCGAATCCCTACAAAGGGTTAGAGTCATTTGAAGAAAAAGACAGCGACAAGTTCTTCGGCAGAAAAGCGTTAATCGAAACGCTGCAAGAGTTCGTGGCTAACCATCCGTTGACGGTGGTACTAGGGGCTTCTGGTTCGGGGAAATCCAGTTTAGTCAAAGCCGGATTAATTCCACAGTTGAAGAAACAGCGGGAGCAATGGCGCGTTTTAGATCCCATCCGTCCAGGAGAGTCTCCCTTCCGGGCTTTGAACCATGCGCTGGAACGAGAAAACTTACCTGTTTTTGGGATTCCCAACAAGCCAACTGATGACCTGAGTTTAGAGGACGCAAGCAAACAGGGCAACAGTAGCGACAATACCTTGTGGTACGAACAAGGCTTGCAAAACCTGTCTTCCAACTTGGTGGCTTGGAGAAAACTTTATCCCAACTCAAAGCTGCTGCTGGTAATTGACCAATCTGAAGAATTAGTCACCCTCAGCCGGGATGAAGTTGAGCGGGAAATGTTTCTCAAGGGGTTGGCAAGGGCGCTTAAAGCTTTTCCCGATTGGTTACGGATTGTGCTGACGCTGCGAAGTGACTTTGAACCCCAATTTCGGGAAACTGCTTTAGAACCTTATTGGAGTGGGGCGCGATTTCTTGTACCAGCGATGACGCGGGAGGAATTACGCCAAGCTATTATGGAACCTGCTACCGCCAAGGTGATGTATTTCGAGCCGCCAAAGCTGGTAGATCAGTTGATTGATGAAGTGGTGCAGATGCCAGGAGCGCTGCCCCTACTCTCTTTTACCTTAAGTGAGCTTTATCTCAAGTACATCAAAAGTGTCAGACAAGGCAAACGGAATAATCGGGCGATTACTCAGGAAGATTATGAACAACTGGGGGGAGTGGCGCGAAGTCTCACCCAAAGAGCGGACTGTGAATATGAGGAGTTAGTCAAACTTGACCCGGCATACGAGCAAACAGTACGCCATGTAATGCTGCGGATGGTGGCACTCAGTGGCAGTGAACTAGCTCGTAGGCAGGTGGATTTATCGGAACTGGAGTATCCAGAACCCAAAAATGAGCGGGTGAAGTTGGTAATTGAGCGCTTTGCCAGTGCCCGTCTGCTGGTGAAAGGACGAGATATTGAAGGGAATCTTTACGTGGAACCAGCTCATGATGCCTTAGTGCGGGGATGGCAAAAGCTGCGAACGTGGAAAGATCGAGAATTGGCTTCTCTTTTACTGCAACGAGAGCTAACAGCGATCGCGAATAAATGGACAACTAGCAGGCAGGATAAACAAGCTGTTGGTCTGCTTTGGGATGACGATCCCCGTTTACCATTAGTAAAGCAAGTATTCGAGTCCACGGATAACTGGTTGAATTGTATAGAGTTAGAATTTTTCCACAGCAGCATCCAGAGGAAACGCAAAAACCTCCGCCGTTTAGTTGGCTCTGTTGCTGGAGTTATCTTGGGCTTAACCGGACTAAGTATTTATGCTTTTGCCCGTACTGTAGAGGCTCAGTTTCAAACCCTTGATGCTCTGAGTGCTTCCTCACAAGCGTACTTGGCGTTAAATCAGGAGTTAGATGCACTGGTAGAAAGCACCAAGGCAGGGAAGCTACTAAAAAACTCTTTAGCAGGAGAAATATTGAAGTACTTTCCCTGGATCAAAGCTGATACTAAGATGCGAGTTTTGATGGCGCTGCGTCAAGCAGTTTATGAAATTCACGAGAGCAATCGCCTGAATGGTCATACTAATTGGGTATCAAGTGTTAGTTTTAGTCCTGATGGTCAAATGCTAGCTACTGTTAGTGAGGATAATACTATCAAACTCTGGAAGCGTGACGGTAAAGAAATTAAGTCTTGGCAAGGACATAACTTGCCTGCGTTAAGTGTGAGTTTTAGTCCTGATGGCAAAACGCTAGTTTCCGGCAGTAAAGATAAAACTGTTAAAATTTGGAAATTAGACGGAAAACTGGCCCCCCTTACGCTTCAGGGACATAAAGATGGGGTCAATACGGTCAGGTTCAGCCCCGATGGGAAAATGCTAGTTTCCGCTAGTAGGGACAAAACTGTCAAGCTTTGGAGTAAAGATGGAAAGCCGATCGCAACCATGTTTGGGCATACCAACGCAGTTAACGCTGTTAGTTTCAGCCCGAATGGTAGCACCATCGCCTCCGCCAGTGTAGACAAAACTGTCAAGCTTTGGAACCGAGATGGAAGGTTACTGCGATCGCTCACTGGGCATAACAGTAATGTCATTGATGTAAACTTTAGTCGTGATGGAAAAATAGCTTCTGCTAGCGAGAATGGCATCGTCAGGCTTTGGAACCATGATGGCGCGTTGCTACGACAGTTTCCGCAACAGGGTGGGGCGGTAACAGGAGTAGATTTTAGCCCCGATGGGAAAATGATTGCTACTGCTTGTGAAGATAAAACTGTAAAGTTATGGAGATTGGATGGCACGCTTGTCCAAACTTTTCGCGGACATGCACAGCCGTTGACAGAAGTGCGTTTTAGCCCTGACGGTAGAGCGATCGCATCTACAAGTAGAGACAATACCGTTAAATTGTGGAGTGTTAAGGCTAAGTTACCATTCATCTTGGGAAGACATAACAGTTTTATCAATTATGTCAGGTACAGTCCTGATAGTAATACCATTACTTCAGTTAGCCGGGATACTGTGAAAGTGTGGAGTTTAGACGGTAGGTTACGGCAAATACAAGAAAAAAATGGTCAAATCTTCAAAGTCAGCTTTAGCCCTCAAGGTAATACTCTTGCCTTGGCAAGTTCAGATAAAACTGTTAAACTCTGGAATTTAAGTGGTAAGCTACAGCAAATCAAAGGACATCAAGATCAAGTTTATAGTGTAACCTACAGTCCAGATGGTCAGATAATTGCCTCTGGTAGTAAAGACAAAACTATCAAACTGTGGGATAAAAATGGTAAATTACTCAACACTCTTAAAGGTCATCAAGATAATATTATAGCCTTAAGTTTTAGTCCAGATGGTCAGATAATTGCCTCTGCTAGTAAGGACAAAAATATCAAACTGTGGGATAAAAATGGTAAATTACTCAACACTCTTAAAGGTCATTTAGGCAGTGTTATGAGCGTAAGTTTCAGCCCAGATGGACAAACCATTGCCTCCGCCAGTAGTGATGGAACAGTTAAACTTTGGCAGCGTGATGGTACACTTATTACCACTCTACCCAGCCATAGCGGCTGGGTTCTTGATGTTACTTTTAGTCCAGATGGACAAACTATTGCCTCTGCCAGTGAGGATAAGACAATCAAGTTCTGGAGCAAAGACGGTGCGCTACTTGGAAACATTCAAGGCAGTGATGCGATTTCGAGTGTCAGTTTTAGCCCTGACGGTAAAAAGATTGCCTCAGGTAGTTATGACAAGAATTTGACTTTGTGGAATTTGGATTTAGAAGATTTACTGATAGATAGTTGCTATTGGCTAAATGATTATTTAAAAACTAACTATCATGTAAATGCACAGAATAGACACCTTTGTAAATCTACAATCCCTGTGAAGACATCAAATGTAAATTCTCTACATTAGATGTCGTTTTGAAAGAGGGTTGTAAAAACTTTATTTATTACGTGTAGAGCAAATTTTTCTTAGATCAACTAACTTCAGTTTTCAAGGGAGCATAAACATGGAAACTTTACGATTAGGCTCATCATATCATATGATGATGGAACTGCACAGCTTATTACAGGAGCTAAATTTGAATCCTGGTTCAGAATATGAGGTATTCAACGAACAAATGGAAGCCGCTGTGAAGGAGTTTCAACAGCAACAGAACATTACTGTAGACGGGATTGTTGGTCCACAGACTTGGGAAAAGCTAATTGAAGCCATTTCATTTCTAGATAAGAATGAGTTAAAAATTACTGCGACAGAGAATGCTGAAGTTTACTTTAACCGAGGAGTAATTTTTACTAATAACTACGATTACTACAAAGCTTTAGGTAATTTTAGCCGAGCAATTCAACTAGACCCTAACTTTGTAGCAGCATATTACGAGAGAGGACTTCTGTATACATACGTATTTTTTGAAAGGCAAAAAGCAATAGAAGATTTTACTCAAGCAATTCAGTGTGATTCTAATTTTGCTGCGGCTTACTTAGAACGAGGAGCTCTTCGTTATCAAGAAGAAGACAAGCAGGGAGCAATTGATGACTGGACTGAGGTAATTCGCATTGCTCCAAACAATAGTGAAGCTTACTACTGCCGAGGCATTACCCGTGAAGAATTGGGAGATAGCCAAGGAGCAATAGAAGATTATATCCAAGTTTTTCAGGTTTGCAGAGGAGTTTGCGAAGACGATGTTAAGGAGGTAATCCAAGAAGATTTGCAGCCTACTGAACTTGAATCCGACCTTGCCCTTGTTTACTATCGAGGAGTTGCCAGGTACTATGGAGAAAACTCTAAGTATAGAGAAGATTACTCAATACTGCTAAGTGAATTGTTCTCAGAAATTCCTTCTAGTACTGATAATTTGTCACTAGCAATTGAGCTAGATTCTAGTTTTGCCCCAGCTTACTACTACCGAGGTCGTGTTCAAAATTCGGCTGGTGATTTTACTCAAGCAGCTGATGATTTTACTCAAGCAATTGAGCTTAATCCAGAATTTGCCTGTGCTTACTATTACCGAGGGTTGGTGCAGATTAACGAGAACCAGCAAGGAGCAATAGAAGATTTTACTCAAGCAATTGAGCTTAACCCAGATTTCGCTTTGGCTTACTATCAACGAGGACTTCTTTACTCAAAACTTGGAAACGAGCTTGAAGCGATTGAAGACTACAAGCAATATTTGCGTCTTGATCCAGAAATAACTGAGGCTAAATTATATCAGGTAGCGTCTTACCTAAAACAAAAAGTTACTGAGAATTATCTGCAAACACTGCAAAGTTCTCCTCAAGATGCTGATGCTTATATAAAACGCGGTAGGTTGCGCTTCTGGTTAAGTGACAAAGAAGGCGCTAAAGCTGATTTTACTCAAGCAATTGATATTAGTCCAGATTATACCGTGTCATACTATGACCGAGGTATGCTTAATTGCCAAAGTATGTTTACTATTGATTTTCAGGAAGAGGAAGCGAGACAAGATTTTCAATCATGCATCGAATACAATCCTAATTTTGCTCAAGCATACTTCTGTTTAGGTTATGTCCGTTATTATCAAGAGACTTGGGGGGATGAAGAAAAGGATGCAAAAAATTTAGATCCATTAGATCCAGATGTATTTGCCGCTGTCAGCGAATATTTTACTCAGGCAATCAATAAAAATCCTAACTTTACTGATGCATACTATTTCCGAGGATGTTTGCGTATTAGGGATTTTGACGAACAGGATTTCCCTCAGGAAGCAATTGAGGATTTTCAATCCTGCATTCGCATCAACCCCTATTTCTATACCTCTACTTTTTATGTAGGAGACTTTGAAAAATATCTTTACCTTGATGAACATAATCAAAAAGCTATTGCAGAACTAACTGAGGTGATTCGCAGTAATCCTGAAGATGCAAATGCTTACTTAGAGCGGGGTATTACTCATTACAAATCTGGTGAACAGCAGGCGGCGATCGCCGATCTTACAGATGCAATTCGCATCAAAGCTGATGATGCAGATGCTTACTATTGTCGTGGGTTAGCTCATTACATACAGAAAGATTATACCAGCGCTATTGAAGATTTTACTCAAGCAATAGCAATTGATCCCTTGTTTGCCGATTTATACGCTCTACGAGGGATTGCATATTATGACTCCGGCAATTTACAACAAGCAATTACCAATTGCAATCAGGCAATTTGGCTTGCTCCTGTTTATGCCAATGCCCATTTTATTAAAGCTTGTTGCCACAATGATCTTGGGCAAAAGGCAGTGGCTCAAAAAGGTTTCAGAACGGCGGTTGATCTGTGGCCTATTCCCTCATTATTTAGTGAGCAAACGGGCGGCGGAAGTTACCAAACCACACCTTCCACCATTAGACAAACAGATACTCGACAACAGATCGCGCAGAGCACAGGAGGGGGTAGGTAAGTCGGCGTGAAAAAACCAAACTATGTGAAGTGCTGTAGACGGCGGCTTAACAACTGTAAACACGAGATTAAAAAATCGGCGATCGCTTCGTTACTCGGTGACACGCCCGCACACTCCGCTATCATCCGACGATTGATAAACTAAATATCGAACTTTGGAGGCGATCGCCTCCAAAGAACTTATGAATCGGTATAGCAAAATTAGAAATAAACTACACTATTTTGATAGACTATTAATATTTATTAAAAATAATTATTTTATTGTATAATAATATACCCCTATTTTATCACTCTCCGAAAACAAAAATCGAAGGCAACTTTTAAAACTCTGATTGGATTAGGTTTGTGGCAATATTTTCTAATATGATCGATACAATCATTGCTTTAAACTAAAACTCTTGCCTGGTAAGGGTTACATCTTTTTATCTACGGAGAGTGACAGAAGAGGGGTATTTGGTTATATATACTTTTAAGGTCAAATTGAAACTATTAACTTGTGTTGAAACTAAAGCCTATACAATATTATTTTTTGTCATCGCTATTGCTCTTGCCATCACTATTATTTTTGTCATCAATGGATGTATGCAATGCGTTATCATCTCTATTACCAGTAAAAGCACGTTCAGCCCGACTTACAATATCTCTAGCAAATCTTTCACTAAAACCAATAAGAAATGCTACCGAATAATAAAAATACTGTTTTTTTCCAGGTATACTTTCATCAACTTTTATGGGAAGCGTATTAGAGCTAATAAGGGTAACTAACAAAATTCCGAATGATGCGCCTATGATAGGTTTAAATGCACCGATAATTATAGGTAGAGATGCATCTTCATACTTCTCGGAGTCATACTCTTTAATTCTAGTAAGAATACTTATTAAACTGCCTAATGCGCCTGCTGAACCTGCAAGAATTATTATAGCAATGTTTTCTTTATAATCATTAAAATCATTATAATTACTTAATGGGTCTTTATCTTGCTTCTTATTGTCATTGGCGGTGCTATCAGTTGTATACTTAGTCAAATTATAAGTGTTAGCCGAATTACTAGGGGCTTTATTCTCATTGCTTGAATTATTAATTTCTTTGTCAATGATACTTTGTTTAAAGTAGGTAATTTTTGATATAAAATCAATATTTATAACTGTAATTATTGGTAAAATAATATATATGGGAAGGGCTATAATTAAACCAGTAATTACTTTTATCGGTGTGGAAGTGGCATGGATAAAATATTTATAAATATTCCAGAGATTTCCTAATATAAAGTTTTTTTCTCGCCGTACTTTATATTCAATATTACGTCTTATTTTTCTAGAAATAACTAATTTTGGTTTAGAATGAGAAACAAGAATAATCGCACTATGTACGAGTTGCATCATATCTGATAACCGCTTTTCACTTTCTGCAATATATTTTTCTCGCTCTTGTGTAAATAAACCTCCTAAAAACACTTGTAGTTTATTACGTTTTCTCATTTTTAATCTTAATTCTTTAAGTTCTTCTAATAAATTAATTAACTTACCAATTTCTATCTCAACTTCATTACTTAGAGCAGCATCTTTTTGTAAAGTAATTAGCTCGTTGCTTATTTGTTCTTCTTGACTTGACTTATGAGAATCTACAAAATGTGTATTTTTGTGGTTATCTGGCATAAATTTAACCCTTCAAGTCTTTACTGAGGCAGGACTTACGCAACTGGTACAAATATCGGGCAGAGGGCAGCCCTGACAAGCGACAATTTAAATCAAACCAAGCACATAAGAATACTTGGGCGTTTTAGTTGCTGCATTAAATAATTAGAAAGCGATTTATTTCTTTTTTTAGCAGACTACACTGGACAAACTCTGTTTCCATCTTATTAAGCCAGTTATTCTCTGACTCAAGTACCATCTTTTTCAAATACTCAAGGCGGGGATTAAAATTTCGGTAAAACTGATATTGAGACATAAATAACCTTCTTTCAACAAAAATCACAGTTGTGAGAAAAGCAAAAGTAAGAGAAGAAAATCCCTACTTTTGCTTCTTTGCCGTTTATTTCTGCTGTGCGAAAGCTGCAATCAAAGCTTTTAAGCCTTCTGGGTGGTTGAAATAGGTCAAGTGGTCGCAAGCCACTTCTTGAATTTCAGGAGGAAGTGACCGTCCATCTGTGACATTCCTGATACTTTGTACAGTGACAGCGATATCATTTGGCTGTCCAAAGAAAGGTAAAGCAACAACTTTTCCAAATAAGTTTTGCATGAGTCGTTCTAGCAAACTAGATTTTTCTCCTTGTTGCTGCACGGCTGCAGGAATAATCGATGTGTTACCAGCAATAATCGAGTAGGGAATACCAGGGTCATCACTCTGTGCTAAAGTCTTAAGAAAATCAGAGTTGGGCTTCATCTGGTCTAGCGTTACATCAACAGCCTCTATTGCACTGATTAAACTCCCCAGCACTTTCACGGGCCAAGCGACTGTAGAGAGGCTATTAAGTCCAATACCTAGAGCCAAAGTTGCCCAATCTTGAACAGTGGGCCAAGGAGAACCACCATTTGGCGTACCTAACATAATGAGGTGTTGGACAACTTGGTTTCCTCCTTCTCGCTCAATAAACCAACGGGAAACTAGCCCTCCCATTGAGTGAGCTACAATATGCAAGACTTTGCCGTGGTTAGCTCCCAAACCCAATGCTGCGAGTCGTTTTTTCAAATTCCGAGCATTTTCTTCAATTGAAGTGTTAATGTTTTCGTAGTCAAAGGTCAGGACTAGGTCGTAGAACTGGCTGATGGAACGTTTTTGTCCATCCACTCCAATTGTGGGTTGATGGATGCTAGAAACTAAACTTTCAGTATCGCCAGTAATCCCGTGGACATAGACGACAATTCGCTTTGCTTGCGCCACCAGCTGTTTAACTTGTGCCTGATCAGCCTCGTATTTTACTGATTGGTCATCACCAACAGAAGCCACCGCAAGCATGGGATACTGATATTCCAACCCCAACTTCTCGCTGATCACTTTCTGAAATAGAATGCGAATAGCCCCTTGCAAGCTGCGACGACCTTCACTCACGGGTGCTGGCAATCTTTGTAACTCAATTTCAGTCTTACCCTCTTGATTTGTTTTCCCTCGACCTAAAGGCAGGAAAAACTCACCGTTGTAGCCAACAGGCAAAAGGTGTTCATCTTTACCTAAGGTTGTGTCAACCAACAACTTTAAGGGCGTATCTGGAGTCACGACTGTATAGTCTTGCACATTGTTAAGTTCCACCACGCTTAATCCTGGGTCTGTGCCTCGGCTGCTAGTAAATTGAAAGGCTTGGGTCACTTCAGGATTTTCTCGTAAGATAGGTGGTAAAATTTTATTCCCCAAGTCCCGACTTGTCTGTGGTATTGTCGTTAAACGAACGTTAGCTTGTAAGCTGGGATGCGGCTGCAATCTGACACCAGTCCCTAATTCCTTCTGTTCTGTGGGAGAAACTGAAGTAGCTTCCAATGGGCGAACAGTGATGATTGTGACTTCCTCAGCGTACCAATCATCAAACCTGCCGTTACTCTTAGGTTTGATATCACGGTGTTGAACCCGATTCATCAAACGATCCAACGTACCTTCATTCGGGGACGCCAAATCTCTTTTTGTGGGTCGAGGAACGTCAAGTGCTTCCTGGGTAAGTAACCGAGCATCAAACTCGGCAGTGCTTACAATTAATTTAATAATGTCTTTGTACTCGGTAATTCCTTGTTCCCATAACTCATCTGGCACTTCCAGTTGCAGATAGTGCCCATCTAAAGCCCAAGCTTCTTCCCCTGGCTCTAGTTTTATACTACCTGCTTCAAAAAACGGAGCGCTGACAGCGTAAAGGTCTGTAAGATTGACCAAAGCACAGTGAAGTGGCTTTTTACTATTGTTAGTTAGTTTGAGCCGAAAAGCCGGAGGTTGCCACTCATCGTCGCTGTAGTTGTACTCCAAACGCATCTGCTTAGATTGAGAGATGTCTTTATCTTCAAACAAAAGTTGCATCTGGATATAACCCGGTTGAATCTGGCTGGTCGCAGGGCTTGAGAGTTCAGCAATAGTCGTCCAACGGGCTATATGTTCTAAGCGTTGAATTGCTTTTTTTGCATTCTCTGGTGTGTAACCATCAATCTGTGCCACCAACGGTCGGTCATCTGCGGGTCGAGCAATCAAATACTGCTCATGACGGCACAATAGGCGAAACTGTGCTTGAGTGAGTTCCTGTTCTTCACGCACATAAGCAGAAGGTTGGTTTCCAAAACCGACTGTTTGCAATGCTTGGCGTGCTAAGTTGACACCTGCTTCATCTCCGTCAAAGTAAATTCCCAAAGGTGGCAATGGTAAGCTAGTGACAACGGCTTTGAAGGTGCGTTCAGAAGTCAAGTTTTCCACACCGCTGATATTGATCTTACTGAGCGATGGCAGTACTTGTGTGACTTCAGCTTCACCAATGGACTGAGACGGGTTGTGCAAGTCCTCAGTGTTGCTGTCTATTGGGAACAGCGCCAGTAAAGTTTTTTCACCACTAGAAGCAATTTTTATTCCGTGGATAGCACCAGCATCAATGACCCAGCCATTGTTCTTGTCATGGCTTACAGTGAAGTAGGGGGTACGTTCTGCGATCGCACCATCAAGGAAAAATCCGTTTTCATCCTCACCATGAGTCACTTCAAACTGAGGGGACTGAGTTGTGACCTTGCTGCGGACTAAGGCATTGGCTTGCTTAAACAAGTTCCGATAAGTCAGCTTTCCATTATTTCGCAATGTTTCTAGCAAAAAATAGGAAAAAGCTCCCCGTTGTTTGCCGTTTCCATTGTATTCCTTGGCTTCCTCACTATCTCGGCAAGCCCCAAAGAGAATATGACGACCTTTGGGTATGTTCCAACCAGTGGGAGATTCTTCAAGACTACGAGAAGCAGATAGTTGTTCTAAATCTTCAAGTGAAAAAATAAAACTATCTAGTGGTCGCTCACGTTTATCTGTAGGAACACGGCGTATCCCCGTTTCTTGTAGCGGGTTTTTTGTACCAGAACCAGAATGACAGCAATCCAGGATAATAGTAATATTGGGGTCTTTTGCTGCAACTTCAGCAATTAATTTCGCCAATTCTTTATCTGCTAAATCCCAACCTCCTGCATGGCGGCTGTCATAACAGACCAAAGTTTCATCGAGTCTGTCTGGTTCTAAGTGCCAAAATTCCTGTGGTGCTTGTTCTTGAGAACCATGACCGCTGTAATAGAAGAGAACGATATCGTTACTCTGTGCCTGACATAGATGCTCCCGAAACCCATCAATAATTGCCTGACGAGTAGCATCTTGGTTTAAGAGTGTGCGTATATGAAGCTGATATCCATCAGTAGCAACCCGTCCTTCCAGATATTCTTTTATAGCTACGATGTCATTAACGCAGCCATTTAAGGGAGAGACTGGGCTGAGGTATTTGTCAATGCCAATCAGCAGCGCGTATATGTTACGAGTCATGACGATATAACCTTGATTACTGCTGGCTCTTGTAAGAAGATCTATCAGGCAATGTCTTTGGTAAGTAGCAATCAATACCTATTAATAAGACGAAAAAGTTGGAGGTATTTGCACGTGGTTGAATTAGCTCACGCTATATATGCTGAGACATTCTGGAATGATCTCCAAGCAAGGTCAGTTGAGAGAACTTTACTATTTAATAGGTGAAACACAAGTTGACTTATGCAGAAAGCTGACAGCCCTAGAGCAGAGCGCAATACGCTTACAGGCTTAAATCGCATCGCCCGTCTACGGAGGGGTTTCCACTAGCTCAACACAGCTAGCTGCTTTTCCTTAATTTGTCACAATCGGGCTACAGTAAAATTGGGTTTCGCGACGGAAATAATACTACCGCTAGTGCTGCCATAAGTGCTATCAATACCGCCATCTAGACCTCCCTTCGGGTACTCCCGCCACACGCGGAGCGTTGGCGGTGATGGGGAATTGCGGGGCAATGGAAGGGACTCGATGTCCCTTCCATTGCCAGATCAACTATCTTGAGTACGCCTAATTTTCTTTTTAAGACTACGGATAAATTCACGAATCACCTCTGTCTGAGTTCTACTTTCTTGTTCGCAGTAAGCTTTAAGGATTTCTAGTTCTTGCTCTGGAAGTCTAATATCTATGCGAGTAGTCATGCTAGGTACGGAAAAATGCTGTACAATAGTTATATGCTACTCACTTACCAGTACAAACTTAAACCCACGCCAGAACAGGTTGTCACTCTTGAAACCTGGGGTGAGTTGCTGCGTCGTCACTACAACTATGCACTAGGGCAAAGACTGGATTGGTTAAGTCGGACAAGGTCACAGATTGACCGTTGTAGTTTAGTTTGTGAACCAATTGGTGAGATTCCAGACAAGACTGACTATTACACACAAGCATCAGATCTCAAGCAAACTAAAGAACTGTTTCCCGACTACAAAAATATTTACGCTGACTGCCAACAACAGAACTTGATGAGGTTGGACTCATGCTGGAAGCGTTGGTTAATCCCTGACAAAAACGGTAAGAGGGGAGGACGCCCGCGTTTTAAGAAGCGCGGTGATATCTGTTCTTTTACGTTTCCGCGTGTTAATTCTCCAAAGGCAGGCGCACACCTAACAGGCAAGACTCTCAAGCTGTCTAAGATTGGTGAGATTGAAGTTATTCTGCACCGTCCAATTCCAGATGGATTTGAGATTAAGCAAGCAACGATTTTACGCAAAGCTGACGGATGGTATGTAAGTTTCTCCTTGGAAGATAAAACCGTACCCTATGAAGTACCAATTGATGAAATCAAAACAGCTACTGGCATAGATGTTGGTTTAGAGAAGTTTTTAACAACTGCTGATGGACAAAGCATTGAAGTACCACAGTATTATCGGAAAGCGCAAGCAACTTTAGCTCGAAGAGCTAGCAAGCTTGCACGTAAAACTAAAGGGTCTAAGAACTACCAAAAGCAAGCAAACAAGGTTGCCAGACTTCATTTGCACGTTGCCAGACAAAGAAAAGAGTTTCATTATCAAGTCGCACATTGGTTAGCTAACTCCTATGACTTAATCATTTTTGAAAACCTGAACATTAAGGGCTTGGCTAGAACACGACTAGCTAAGTCGATACTAGATGTTGCCTGGGGTGCATTCCTTCAAATCATGCAAGCAGTGGCGGTAAAACGCGGTAAGCATACACGAGGAGTTGACCCCAGAGGGACAAGTATCAATTGTTCCGGATGTGGCGAAAGAGTTGAGAAAACCCTTGCGGTTCGTGTTCATAGTTGTTCTTGTGGGTTGGTCATTGACCGCGATTGGAACAGCGCACTGAATTTGAGGCAGCGCGGTCTTGGGGTTTCACGCCAGGTGCTTCAAGCGGGGGAACCCCGCCAACGCACTGGCTCCCCAAGTGGAGCGACTCGAGTGTTAAAACATGGGTCGGTTGGACTACCGATTCCTGGCTGTGGAGGATACTTGGATGCAAGTCCTGTGAAGCAGCAAGTCTCATTTGTGAACTTGAGATGCTCCCGCTACATTGCTTGCAATTAGCGGGAGAGTTGTCACTAGTAACACCGCTATGACCACCAGTACCACTGCGAGTGCCACCATCAGCGCCGTTAGTGATACTAATCCATGATTCGCAACAGGCAAAAGAAAAACTTCATTTTCGTTTACATGAAAAATCAGGACACGACTGGTAACAATAGCTCTTGTAAAGGCTCTCTTGCTAGAGAAAATATCAGGATTATCAACTAATAAATTTAGTAGCCTTAGACCCTGTAACCCTTTGATAGCAATAGTATCATTATCAATATAAGTGGCATTCAATTTTTGTACGTAATTGTATATCTCTGTAGTAGGTAAATTGGAGTGGTAGAAAAGGGGAGTGACTTGAGTGTTAGCGTAAGCTGGGTATGGTGCTATTACAGCCGAGCTAATTGCTACACCAACAGTCGTCACTGCTAATTTATGATAAATATTCATTAGATTTCTTGCAAAAATCCTGTTTAAAGCTATTTAGAACCGCAGATGGACGCAGATAATTTATTTGTATTTTCGAGATATCTAATTGGCTAAAGTCGAGCTAAACGGACTGAGGTGAAAGATCTTCAGAAGGTGGGGCGCTTGATTCAGTTGTACTGTCAATAAACTGCTGCATCTGCTGGCGATAGGTTTCAAAAGCTGCACGACCCTTTTGACTCAGTTGGCAGATGGTTCGAGGTACCTTACCTCGAAAGGTTTTCTCAACCTCAACATAGCCTGCTTCCTCCAATTTCGTGAGATGACCAGTTAAGTTACCTTTAGTTAAACCTGTCTCGTGCAACAGGTAGAGGTAGTCAACCTGCTCCCAAGCGTAGAGAATGGTAACAATCATCAGTCGGGCTGGTTCGTGGATGAGGCGATCAATTTCCATTAGGTTGCGAAAGTCATGACTCATAAGATTTCCTGACTCAAGGGTGGGTTTTGACGAAGGAAAATCCAGAGGGTGATGCAGCCCGAAAGCATCTCAATCATCCCCATCAGACTGCTATAAAACTCAAATCCCAACACAGTGTCCATTCTGGCGAACAACAGCCCCACAACCAGTACAAGAGAAACGGCGGCTAGCAGGTAGAAGCGGGGCAGGTCCCGTACGTACCCCATGTACAAATGCATACTGGCCATAAATAACCCAAACAAGACGGGAAACTCTTGTAGGAATGTCGGCGGCAAGGTTTTGGTTAAGATGAGCAGCGCCGTACATATCTCAAAGCTTAGTAAACGGAAAAGCCAGTGTTGCCAAACGACTGGGCGGCGAAAAGGAAACGCGTAACCAACTCGCAGATAAGTAAGGTTAGTCTTTAATTGTAGCACAACGTAGGCGATCGCCCAAAACACACCCAAGAGCAGCAAAACAGCACTGATAGCCAAGACAATGAGCAGCAGTACGCGACTGAGTAGGCTCTGTGGGAGTAGTGCAGGAAGATAAAAACTCAGTACCAAATTTAGCCCGCAAACGCACAGTAACATACTGCCAACAGCTAAGTCGGGAAGACCATCAATATACCAGAAGCGGAGCGTACGCCCCATGAGTTGGTTAACGTTGTGCATACTGGGTCGTTGTTCTCGAATATTAAAAACAAGTTTATTGCACAAACCTGTTTTTTTTAGATAGAATTCACAAAAAGGTTAAAAACCTAACACAATGTTTCAATCTTCAAACCGCTGCTCGCTGCTCCAAACTTGCTTATTCAATGGAGTGCTGGCTACGACTGCTGCTTTATCCTTAGTCAGTTCTGTTGAATGTCGTCCAGTCCGCGCGGAGTTACAAGATAGCCCAAAAGCTCTGGTAGATGAAGTTTGGCAAATCGTCTACCGCCGCTATGCTGATAGCACATTCAATCAGGTTGATTGGCAAGCAACCAGACAGAGCCTGTTAAGCCAAAACTACACCTCCCGTGAACAAGCTTACGCTGCTGTACGTGAGGCATTAAAAAAGCTCGGAGACCCTTACACTCGCTTTTTAGACCCCAAACAGAACCAAGCGCTGAATGAGCAAACAATTTCCGGGGAAACGTCTGGGATTGGGATTCAGATAAAACTCGACGATACAACCAAGCGGCTCACTATTGAGAAAGCTCTGGAAAATTCCCCAGCATTCACTGCTGGCATTAAGGCTGGTGATCAGATTTTAGCAATTGATGGTAAACCCACTCAAGGAATGAAAGTGGAGGATGCTTCCAAGCTGATTCGCGGTCAAGCTGGTACACCAATTATCCTGCGGATTGGGCGGCAGCGGCAAAGTGACTTTGACGTAAAGATTACACGCGCAACTATTGAATTGCCAAAGGTGAGTTACACGCTCAAGCAAGAGGGTTCAAAGCGTGTTGGCTTCATCCGTTTATCAGAGTTTAGCGCAACTGCACCCAAGCAAATGCGTCAAGCAATCCAAGCTCTCAGTCGCCAGCAGGTTGGTGGGTTTGTGTTGGATTTGCGCGGGAATGGCGGTGGGTTGGTAGGTGCGAGTGTGGAGATTGCCCGAATGTGGTTGGATAAAGGCGTGATTGTTCGTGAAGAAGAACGTGTACGTGGCAATATAGAGTTCAAGGCAAATCATACAGCACTGACACAAAAGCCTTTAGTGGTTTTGGTAGACGGAGATTCTGCCAGTGCTAGTGAGATTTTGGTTGGAGCACTCAGGGATAACAACAGAGCGGTGATTGTTGGGAGTAAAACCTTTGGTAAAGCTCTAGTTCAGCAGCTTCATCCCCTCTCGGATGGTTCAGGACTGGCAGTTACAGTAGGTCGTTACTTCACGCCGAAGGGAGCGGATATTAACAAAATAGGGATTATGCCTGATGTCAAGATAGACTTGACAGACGCCCAGTTGCGACAGCTAGCAACGAACCCAGCTTTGATTGGTACTGCGTCTGATCCTCAGTATGCTCGGGCGATCGCCGTTTTGATCAACAACTCCTTCACGGCTGAATCCTCGCCAAATCCATCGTTCATCCCAACTGGAAAAAGCTAGGGCATCGTTTCCCATTTGTTTTGGGCGCATTTACCGAAGCCGTTTCAGGAAAAATAACTTCGACTACATTCGGGAACCCGTCTATTAACCTGCTGGAATAATTCATTGCGACTTCCATCAGGTAAATTGTGAAGCGATCAAAACTTGAAAAATTTTGGTTGTGTTGCAATTGATTGAGGATAGAAGAATTGCTCGATACAGGTGTAGTTAGCCTGATTTCTCACAAGTCTCACAGCGAATTTAGCCTGAAACTAAAATGGCTTGACTTTTACCAAAAAGATGGGTTTAAAGCCCCGTCCTTCGTTTGACGGCTTTGGAGCGCGAATTATCTCAAGTACGGTACAATAATAAATGGCAATGCGGTAATACGCCTAGATAGCCAACGTTGGTAGCTCGCCCTTCGGGTTCAGCAGTCGCTCATGGGGGAAACCAACGCCAGTTACCTACGGAGGGAAACCCTCCTGCAGTACTGGCTCCCCAAGACCGCGCTGCTTCACCATCCACAATGCACAAGCTAGTGCTCTTGTTGTGGAAATGAAAAATAAAAAGAATTGAATAAATCCTTTCAAACGCGGTCGGACAGTCCGTGTACGCTTGTGGACGTATCCAAACGGGGGCATCTGAATGCTTGCATTCAGATGCCTAGAGAGGACGGATGAAGCAAGAATCCTCGTACCGCGATAGTCGAGGAGTGTCAACTCAAGCAAATAGAGGTTTCGATTATTCACGCCTTGGTTAACCTTGGCAAAATGATCATAGGCCATTATTAGGGTTTTATTGGCGATTAATCCGAATTAAGTCGGTCAAAATGCTATCTAAGCTCCCATTGACTTGGATTTTTTCAATCTTCTCTGCAATTCGCTCCAATACTTCTAATTCCTTCAAACGCAACGCGACGGGGTTATCCTCCATCACCTTAGCAGTATTCAACATACTGCGAGTAGCAGCAGTTTCTTCACGACGACGAACTCCATTTGCTTGGGCTGCTTTTTCGGCTTCTACTACCTTGCCCAAAATCGTCTTAATCTCACCAGGGAGAATAATGTCTTTTACTCCTACCGAATCTACTTCAATTCCATAGTCTGAGGTTTTCTGACGAATGTAATCAAAAATACTTCTATCAATCGCACCTTTATCCTCCAGTAACGCATCCAGAGTTTTTTCGCCAACAGCACCACGTAAAGCAAATTGTAGCTCTTTGTATAAATAGCTAGTCAGATCTGATAAACGGTTTTTGGCAGTTAGTGGATCGAGTATGCGGTAGCCAGCAGTTAAGTTTAAGCGCAAAGGCACTTTATCTTTAGAAAGAATATCTTGACCGGATACTTCCATAGTTTGCAGGCGTTGGTCGAAGACTTCCGTTTTTAAAGAACGCCCAAACACCCACCATGCGTGCCTTCCTGGCTGGAGTTGTGTTTGAAACTCTTGATTGATGTACAGTAGCCCCATGTACTGTGCGGGTACTTCACAAATATGTAAACAATTGCGGCTTAAAGTTAAAGCCTCTGGCAAACCCGAAACTAACTCAGCAACTAAGCGAGATGGCAACTTAGCATCGGTGGTGATGTCAATCACCTCTATCTCCACACCTCGCCAAAACAGCTTGCGACTGCATGGCGCTAGGATGGAAACGACTTTACCTTGATAGCGTACAATGGCTACTTGCTGATTCTGTAATTGTACTGCTTCGCAGTAAGCAGCTACAAATTCGGGATGTTGCTCAATCAATACATCTTCTAAAGGAAATTGTGGATTCGGTATAATACGGCTCTGGGTACGGACTGAAACATCTCTATTCACGACCCAAAAAGCGTACTCACCAGGTTCTAGCGATCGCACAAAGTTATTCTGCACGTAAAGCAAACCAATCTCATACTCCGAAATTTGGAACTTCTTGATTTCATTCAAGGCAATTCCACGTACTTGCTGTACGAATTCAGTAGGTAATTCCAAGCTTTCATCTAAGTTGAAAAGATGTGATTCTACGTCAATAAAACCACGCCAAAAAGCTCGTAGTTGATTTGGTGCAACACTGACCCAATTTTGCCCCAAGCGTACTAAAGCAGCTTGATTGAAAGCAGTTCTAACGACTAAAAGATATTGCTGTAACTCTGCACTGTGCAAACGCAGCAACAGTTCCAAGTTCTCTATCTTGGACTCAGGTTGGTTGAGGTCATAGGTTTTTACTTGCCAATGCCGACCAAAATAGGTGTAAGTACCAGGCTGCAAAATTTTTTTAAAATCACTGCGGTGATATAAGATTCCAATCTCGTTAGGCTTGATATAAAAAGTTTTCCAAATGGAAATTTGCATAGATAACTTGGGCAGTTGTAGCCGATGCAGAAGGTTTGATAAAAACATTTATAGATTTGGCGTGGAGAATTTAACAATCCTCGCTCTCATCCCCCGGTGTAGGAACGGAACCGGGGGATGAGAGCGAGGGCAGAATTTCTGGTACAATACGAGTAACATTGGTTAAAAAACCAACCATACTCCGCGAAAACCAAGCGGCACTCACAAAAATCAAACTGCCTGCGGAAGGCGGGCAGCTGCGCGGGTTCCTCCTTGAGAGGATAAACGGCGAAAGCCGAGAGACGCTGCGTAAGACCAAATCGTGGTAACACGACGAGGCAGCGGCGAATGAGACGCGTGCCTCCTGCGGAGGAGCTAACGCTAACGCGGAGCGTGCGCCTTAGCGCTTAGCCCCGCACGTAGCAAAAGCGAAGTGCGTGGGTACTTCACCCCTGTGTTCTTATAAAGAGGCTGTATCTCGTGCATTAGTTAGAGGTAGAGACTCCAGCTCTGTTCTGAATTTGGCACCAAAGGAGTCAATAACTTTTGACTCTTTATAATACATATACTACACAAAATTTTTAAACTCTGCAAATGCAGGTGTTTACAGTTCAGTTGCGGGCAAATTGCATCTCCTCTGACTGGATTAAGATTGCTGTTTCTTACACCTAGACTACTTAAGAGCAATCTAGAAAAAGACAACAACGCTCAAATATGCCGTTGGGTTTGCCAGTTCCAGAAAACTGGATCTGGAAACCGAAGGAACATACTCAAGTTAGGGAGATAACATCTGCTCTGGCTCCTTCACTGCTACTACCGAACATCAGTTATGATGACCAGTAGTAAGCCTACATCGCAGAGTTCATACTATATAATTGGCTACCTTCTTTTGGTAGTGTCTTTTGACCCGGACAGGGTTGGCGGAAAGTACAGGAATCGAACCTGCAACACATCGATTATCAGTTGATCGCTCTAAGCGTGAGCTAACTTTCGGGAGTTTGATGTAGGAGTTGAACCTACGTCCAGCCGATTGCTTCGGATGCTCTGCCACTGAGCTAATCAAACAATAGAGTAGTGACACGTTGCTCTACGTTACACGTTCAATCCAGAGGTTGACGTGCCAGTTGGGTATACAGAACCCAAACTATAGCTCGGCTTATGTATTACTCCTTGTTACTTACTGTAGCACAAACAAAGATGAGATTGCATCCTTACTAAAGCGCAAAGAGCGCTTACTATAAACCATGCTTCTAGAAGCGCAGGGCTATTTTACCGAAATGCGCCCCACTCTCCATGTACTCCAACGCTTGTCGTGCTTCCTCAAACGTGAACACTCGGTCAACAATAGGTTTGATATTATGCAAAGCGATCGCCCGGTTCATTGCCTCAAACATGGCGCGACTGCCTACGTAGATGCCTTGTACAGTAATACCTTTGTGCAAAATAGATGTTGTACTGACATCTGCGCTGAATCCAGTAAGCACCCCAATCAAACCGATATACCCGCCGTAGCGAATAGCACGCAGCGATTTGTTGAAAGTTCCTGCACCGCCAACTTCTATGATGCGATCAACTCCCACGTGATTTGTCAGTTCCCAAACTTTTTCATCCCAGTTCGGCGTGGTTTTGTAATTGATGACTTGGGATGCACCAAGTTGCTTTAACTTGTCTAACTTCAAGTTGCTGCTAGAAGTGGCAATGATTTGCGCCCCCATGATCTTGGCAAACTGTAGCGCAAATAAAGAAACCCCACCTGTACCTTGTACAAGAACAGTATCGCCAGCTTTAAGCTTGCCATCCGTTGTAAGGGCGTTCCAAGCTGTTACAGCAGCACAAGGTAAGGATGCAGCTTCCTCATCAGAAAGGTGTTCTGGTACATGAACAACGCCGTCTTCATGAAGTGTTACGTACTCAGCCAAGATACCATCAATAGCACCGCCCAGCGCTGATTTTGATTTGTCTGCGGAAAATTCTCCTTCTAACCAAGTTTGCATGAAGATACCAGCCACGCGATCGCCTACTTTAACTCTAGTGACCCCATCGCCAACCGCAACCACTTCCCCCATACCATCCGAGAATGGAACAAACGGTAGCTTTTGCTTGGATCCATATGCTCCTTTGACAGTCAACAAGTCCCGATAATTGAGCGAAGCAGTACGCATCTTTAGGAGAACCTGTCCCGCCTTTGGTTGTGGTTCTGGTCTTTCAACCAGTGTCAATGCATCCAGACCTTCTTTAGACTGAACTTCCCAAACTTTCATCGCAGTTCCGTATTGTTTTTTCTACTGCTTGCTTACCACAAATTGGTTCAATTTTGAATCTGCGTTACCTGAACAACCCAAGGTTTTTCTGCTAAATTCCCAATAATTTTCAAGCTTAGTGAGTCATCTAAGGGCGGCTCACTAAGCTTGCAAAAACAGGCTGTACGAGTTGGTTAACCTAAGCTAACGGTTCTATCGCATGCCACTCTGGAGACTTCAAACAATTTTCCCCAAGTATTGGCACCAACTTCTCCATCTGTGCGGATATTTGCAGCTGCTTGGAAATTTCTGACGGCTGTATCGATGTCTTGTGAGAAATTGCCATCGAAGGAGTCATTGCTAATATAATTGAGAGCGAGTAACATCTGTTGCAGCAATCTTACAGCTTCACCCTTATCATCTTTTTTGAGAGTTGGCAGGTCGTTGCCGGTTATATTGGGAAATTTTACAGCGTCATCCCATTCTGTAGGTCCGCAAGTGCGATAGAAATTGTCGCCTAAAGCACGCCAAGTCTTCTCTCCAACTTGCCCATCAACTGTTAATTTAGGACGTTCGACATTAGGAACTGAATTATATTGTTGTTGGAATTGTTTGACAGCATTCTCTGTGTTTGCACCAAAGTCTCCGTCTACTCCAGCGCCACTAACATTAATGCCATAGCTAATCAACAGGAATTGCAAGTATGCTACAGCCCGACCCTTAGAACCTCTTTTCAGAATTGGCAGATTTTTCGTTGCAGTAGTCTGTGCAGCAGATGGATCGATAGATGTCATTATTGTTTTCCTTATATTGTTTGTTGTGTTTGAGTTGTGGAATTTTGTTTTTCCTTGACAATAAATAGTTGAGGCTAATTTTGACTTATGCAGTTTGAGCAACTTTGGCGTTGTGCCGAAATTCCTGTTTTTCCGCAATTAACCTGACACAGAAATTCTGAGTAGAGCGGATTGGGGATTGGGGACTGGGGATTAAGTTATCAAACGAAAAATTATGGAAGGCTTCGCCATGAGCGCTCAGCCGAACGGGGCAATAAAGGCCATCACTTAGTCGGGAGCATTTTCCCCAACAACCGTCGCCAGTGCCCAAGGAGAGGAGCGGCATTCCTCCACCCACCAACTTTGTACGTATGGTGGGGACTCCTTGCCGCAACCAGTTAAATGCAGTGTTTACTTGCTTGAATCTAATGTTATTTTCATCAGTTCAACTGGTTGCAGGCAATACAGTAATGTTCTGAAAAGTTCAGGGAAAGTTCTGCTCAAGTAACGATAAGTATATTTGCTTAGCATGACTAAGAGCGAGTGGCAGTACGCCGAACAGCACAACCCCCAAGTCATAATGGTTGTAGAGGCGCTGATATGATCAACGCTGATTTTTTGAATGTAAGTTACAAAATGTTAATAGGTTGTAGAAACTCGATTTATCAGCTTTCTACGACCTGTAAGCTCTTTGGGATAGCAGAAATTACTATGTCTTTGTCATCTTCTGAAGAACAACGTTTCTCGCCCCTGTTGCGTCAAGTGACTAGCCATGTTTTGGTGGCTGTTTTGAGTGTGGGATTGACTTTAACGACTTTATGGGCATTTCCCAACCTGCAAATTCTGAAGCGGTCATTGCCTATTGCTACCGCACCAAGTACGACCACAGTAGAAACAACTGCAGAAACGACTGCACCGTCAACAGCTGCTTCCCAACAAAAAGTTGCTATCCGCAGTTTTGTGAGTGCTGCTGTCAATCGAGTTGGACCCGCTGTCGTGCGGATTGATACAGAGCGTACTGTCACCATGCGTGCGCCTGACTCGTATTTTGGGGATCCCTTCTTCCGGGAGTTTTTTGGTAATGACTTCTCTTCCAGAGTGCCTCAAGAGTACCGCCAACGCGGAGAAGGGTCTGGTTTTATCATTGACCCCAACGGCATGATTCTCACCAATGCTCATGTTGTCAGCGGTGCTGATTCTGTTACCGTCACCCTTAAGGATGGACGAAAGTTGAAAGGAGAGGTGAAAGGAGTAGATGAACCTTCGGATTTGGCGGTTGTCAAAATTAATGGCAAAAACTTGCCAGCAGCCCCCCTCGGTAACTCCAAGGATTTACAAGTCGGTGACTGGGCGATCGCAGTTGGCAATCCATTAGGGTTAGACAATACTGTTACTCTAGGTATTATCAGCACCTTAAACCGCTCTAGTGCTCAGGTTGGCATCCCCGATAAACGCTTGGACTTTATCCAAACCGATGCTGCTATCAATCCTGGTAACTCTGGCGGTCCCTTGGTTAATGAGGAAGGTGAAGTCATTGGCATCAATACAGCGATTCGTGCTGATGCTCAGGGAATTGGGTTTGCCATTCCCATTGACAAAGCCAAGGTCATTGAACAAGCTTTGGCTCGTGGTCAGAAAATTCCCCATCCTTACATCGGTGTGCGGATGATTACCCTCACCCCAGAACTGGCAAAACAATCTAATAGCGACCCGAATACAACGTTGACTTTACCACAAATCAATGGCGTGTTAGTGATGCAAGTTATGCCCAATAGCCCTGCTGCTTCTGCTGGCTTGCGTCGGGCAGATGTCATCATTCAGGTAAATGAACAAGCGATGACAACTGCCGAACAGTTGCAAGAGTTGGTAGAACAGAGTCGAATTAACCAGCCCTTGCAGTTTACAGTACAACGAGGTGATCAAACTCAGCAGATCAGCGTGCGACCGGGTGAACTCCGGGAAGCCGCTTCTGAGTAGTAAACTACCCCACCCTGCCTAACAGGTCTTGGTGGGGTCAGAAAAGGATTTGGGTCTGAAAAATCAATTAAGTTTTGTCGTTTTATTTTTTTGTTGGTAAGACTTAATCCCACACTTCTTTGAAAGCAGATTTCGAGAGATTCCGGCAGATTCTCTACTCTCGCTCAAATAAACGGCGCTTAAGGTTCTGGAAAACTTTTCGATTTACTGACACTAGGGCATTTGCAATTGCGATTGCTCCAAAGGGGCAATCGCAGATGAGAATAACCTTAATACAGTTTGGTTGATTGTTTATTCGCACTTGATTAATAACTGTCGCAACTCTTTTAAGGGCGAAATGTGAGTTAGAAAGATTTGTAATATTACTTTAGTAAAGTAATATAAATAAAACTACTTTCTGGTTCTATTTCTTCGCTATTAATTAACTTAAGAATTGAATAAATTGTTATTTGCTTGATTGAGTTAGAAAATAATCAAATCAGCAGAAATCCACATTTGGATAATATTAGACTTTTTGTCTATAGCAGTCCTAAATCATTTATGAGAAACACAGTATTGGTTATTAGCATGGAAGCGTTAAGTAGGGGTTTGTTGCCAACGTCCGACTATAAGCATCCGTGACAGGTTAAGATTCTGACGTTTTTGTCAACAAGTAATATTACTTAATCATAGACCGAGAATTGAGGTAGAAAACACAATTTTTGTAGGAGTGATTGTGTAATGTTTAGCATTGTCTGTATCTGCAGATCAATTGCACTGCGGCGGCAAAATGTTTCAGCTATCTACAATCCACGTTCCATCGGACGCCAGTGCATAAGTTAATTTCACTGACACCTACTTAAGAATACAGCTATGAAGACTTATGTCCTCGCTAGTTCAAAACTCTACTAAGTTGAGGTGATTTATGTCTTATGGACTATGGCAGCCACACAATCAAAATTTTGGCGTAAGTTCTAGACTTATTCTTTGGCGCTCGCCAGCCCCCTGTCTCAACAGTTAACAACCCAAACTACCACACTAAGCGCGATCTCGAAGTTGATTTTGAATACGCTGCCGATATTGCTCGTGTAGTAGCGGCCGCCGCCTGGATGACAGCTAATTCCTAAAGTTTTTCTCAATCGACGTTTCAAGACTCTTAATAATTCAGCACTAGGTAATTAAGGAGCATATGTCATGTGTGAACATAGAAACCCAATACAATGCATCGTGCCACCCTACATGGTCGAAAAAATAATCGTGGGCTCAGGGGATGCCGAGACTAGCCAGGCAGCCTTAAGGAATCTCCGGCGTAGTTCTTACATTCGCAGGCTACGAGCGGAAACTCAGGCAAGAGGCTCTCAGTTTGCTGCGTTTCCGGACATAGCAGTCGAGGCGCACAATGCACAACTCGTTCGGCAGGTCTTTGATTGCGAAAAACGGGAAATCGTACCTGGGAGATTAGTGCGATCAGAAGGCGAAGATGCAACAGGTGATAGTGCCGTCGATGCAGCCTATGACGGCGCAGGGGATACCTGGACCTACTACAAAGAGGTACACAGACGTAACTCCATTGACGACGGTGGCATGATTATTAAGTCTAACGTTCACTACGGCGATCGAGTTGATAACGCCTTTTGGTTTCCAAGCCCAATTAAACAAATGGTATATGGTGATGGCAGCGGCACCGTCTTCACTAACTTGACGGGTTCACTGGATGTAATTGGCCACGAATTGACTCACGGAGTCATCGAACACGAAGGCAACTGGGTCTATGAGTTTCAGAGCGGCGCCCTAAATGAGTCCTTCTCAGATGTGTTCGGCTCGCTCGTCAAACAGTACAAGCTGAAACAGGATGTCAAGACGGCAGACTGGTTGGTCGGTGTAGAGGTGATGGTTCAGCCTGATGAAGAAAAGCCAATTTATGCACTCCGCTCCCTTAAAGAGCCAGGTAAGGCTTATCAAAACCATCCGGTTTTAGGGGACGATCCGCAACCCGCAACAATGGACAACTACAAGGATCTGCCAATATGGGAAGATAATGGCGGAGTTCATATTAATTCTGGTATAGCCAACCATGCCTTCTATCTGGCAGCCATGGACTTTGGCGGATATGCTTGGGAAAAAGCAGGGCAAATCTGGTACCGGGCAATGCGTAGCAGTCAACTCCGGCCTACCCCCTCTGCCCCTATCAATTTTGTCAAAGCTGCCCAGGCAACTATACAAATTGCCCGTGAGCTGTTTGGACCTGACGCAGAGAGGATAGTTGAAAAAGCCTGGAATGAAGTACAAGTGATTTAAGAAGCAAGGAGTGACCAAATGAGAATCCGGTTTCAGCAATCAGGCGGTCTAATTGGAAAATCGAAGAAATTGGATAAGGAAGGAGAGGAGTTTCCTAACGAGGAGCTAGCGAAGATTCGAGAGCTCGTTCGTCAGTCTGATTTCTTCGATATGCCCGAACCCCAACGAAAAAACATTCCGGATGCTCATACAGTCATGATGCACATCGAGCACGAGGGGCGTTCTCGCACCATAGTTTGCACTCGTGAGACTGCCCCTCCAGCCCTGAAGGAATTGATTAAAGTATTAGAAAAATTTGCTTCTTACTAAAGAAGCTTGAATCATCCGCCTTCCTTTCCCCGCACAATGTGCGGTGTTAGTGGTCTGTAACTGGTTGAGCCTGGAGAGCGGTCAAACTAGATACTAGCTTGCGCTCTCTATACCTGATTGATTGACAAGGAGAGTATTGAGTAATGATGAGCTGGACGTTCAGCTTAGTAGTTCCAATTATCGGGCTTCTACTTGCTGCGTTTACACCATTTAGTGTAGCAACACAGGTAATGGCTGCCGCTCACAACGGGATGCACTTTAACGGTGCAAGTGAGCTTCAACTGCACAAAGCTAAGGAGGAAGGCAGTGACCTAGAAACTAAAACCCCGTGTTCCAAGCTCCTCAACGATTCTGATTGCAATATGCTTTCTGAAACCCTGGAACCTAATGATATAAGAATTCGGTTTGAGCAGTCAGGGGGTCTAATTGGTAAACCAAAAACCTTGGATATGGAAGGAAAAGAGTTCCCAGACGAGGATCTGGCTAAAATTCGGGAGCTTGTCCGTCAATCTGATTTCTTCGATATGCCCGAGCCTCAGCGAAGCAATATTCCGGATGCTCATACAGTCATGATGCACATTGAGCACGAGGGGCGTTCTCGCACAATGGTTGTCACCCGTGAGACTGCCCCTCCGGCGCTGAAGGAGTTGATCAAAGTGTTAGAAAAATTCGCTTCTTACTAGCGGATTTTGTAAATAGACCTATGCTGGCTGACAGCCTATGGCAGTTGGAGCAGCATTGCCCTTTGGCATAGCGGTGGAAATCAGGATGGTGGTTGAAGTCTTTGGCAGCTGAAGGCATAGCATTTGCTATCTTTGTTGGAGTGCCCTAGAACCGACACCTTGGTTATTCTTGGTTGTACTTAACTAGCTCAGAAATCGCTTCAATTAACAAAGTTGGATCTACTGGCTTAGAAATATGCTTTTGAAAACCCGCTGAAAGTGCTTTTTCTTCGTTCATTTCCCCTGCATAAGCAGTTAGGGCGATCGCTGGAATTTGTCCTCCCTGTTCTGGCGGCAAAGTTCTGACTTGCCGTATCAACGTGTATCCGTCGACTTCCGGCATACCGATGTCGCTAAGGAACACATCTGGCAGAGACTGGGTTAAAGCGGTGAGTACTTCACTGGCTTTTGTCACTGCTGTTACACTCGCCCCATACTCCTCTAGCAAGAAGGTGACAAACTCCCGTGTATCGGTATCATCATCTACCAATAACACCGTTACGTTATTCAAATCCGGGCATGACTGAGACTGTGTCTCATTTTGGAGTGTCTGTTGTGGTTGAGTTGGCATCAGCGGTAGTTTTACTGTAAAGCTTGCCCCCTCACCAACGCCCTTGCTCTCTGCTTGGACTGTTCCGCCATGTAGTTCGACTAAATGACGGACAATCGCCAGCCCTAACCCCAGTCCACCAAAGTTTCTGGTTGTGCTACTGTTCTCTTGGCGGAAGTAGTCAAACACATAGGGAAGAAAGTCAGGCTCAATACCGCTTCTAAAAACCGAAGCATATCTGGGCATTAGTCCGTAAATATGGGCAAGCTCAACTCCACGGTATAAGTTCGCTCGATTAGAAGCGCTTGGAAGCTTGGTTCCCTTGCTTCGTAGCTCAGGTTCTTTGACCACTAATCCCCAGTTAGAGATACTGAAACGAATTTCAATACGAGACTTAAAAAATATTCAATTTTTAATAATTAGTTTGTGCCAAGTGTTTCAAGGGTTTCACGCCAAGTAAGCTATGAGATCCCGTACTAATCAAACGTTGATTGATTATACAACAACAAACGTACAGTTTCCGCATTCCGATGGGCAATAATTCAGACATTTGCCTAGATATGCACAAAATTAACCGAGCAGCATCCAACCCTTACCTATATCAGTTACTACAATTTGGGCGTAATGTCCAACGCGTTCTAGTCGGATATTCACCCGTCCTCCCTGTTGTGTGAACTTCACCGCATTTGCCAGCAGGTTCCAAACGATTTGCTGCAATCGGCTTGAGTCACCCAGAACTTTCCCCAAATTTGGTTCAAACATTGTGTGTATTTTAATTGACTTAGCTTCAGCCGACAAACCCACTGTTTCCATTGCTGCTGAAATTACTGCTGCTAGGTCAATAGGGCAAATATTTAGACTAACTTTACCCCGTAGAATTCGGGAGACATCGAGCAAATCTTCAACCAATTGAATCTGTACTTTAGCATTGCGTTCGATAGTTTCCAAAGCGCGGTCTGTTGTCTTTTGGTCTAACTTTCCTTTGCGAAGCAGTGTTGTCCAACCCATAATCGGGTTGAGTGGCGAGCCTCCTGTCTCCTTCGGAGACGCTGCGCGAACGGAGGAGCTTCGCTAACGCAATTCATGGGAAAGGACTGCCAAAAACTCGTCTTTAATGCGATTGGCTGTTTCTGCGACTTCTCGTGCCTTTTGCTCTGCATAGTATAAACGAGCACGTACAAGTGCCTGAGCGCACTGCTGTGCCATTGTCAGCATGAAGGCACGATCATACTCGTTAAACTCCCTAGCTTCGCCGAAAGCTAGGGAGATTCCACCCACGGCTCGCCCCTCTACCAGTAACGGATCGAAATCCAAGCCTCGTAGTTATACTGAGCGTACATTTGAGTCAGATGTGGATAACGAGCGACTCTTGAGCCACTCTGCGGTCTAAAGACACGCAGATTCAGGCAGAGATGAGACTAGCTTTTCGCTCGTTATAGCTATCTGGCTAGACGTTCTGCCTTCGTTGGAGAACCGCTCTAAGGGAGAATCAGTCTTCCTGCTTTCGGACTCGCCTACTTGCTTGCGGCTTTGTGAATGTTGCTCAAACGCCTCCAATAAGACCGACTCCAGCCTTGGATACTCGTTTAGAGCATCCTGCAATGACAACTTATCCTGATTGACATACCTACTTAAAAACGCACTGAACAAATCCCGGTGATGCTCCGGAATGCCTGTTACATCGCGATGAACTCGTTGAGACAAGGACTTTTTGATACGGCTACCGTCCAAGTGGGTTTGAGACAGTGCAGTTTTTTGAGTAGAGAATTTTGTGAACGAACCGCCAGCGTTTTCAGCTTTGCGCTTCAGTTCTGATTGTACAAATCCTGGGGACTTGGCAGAAATAGCTTTACCATATCGCTTCTGCCAACCCTTAACTGAGACGTTCTCAGTTTTGATATCCTTGCCATGTCTCAAAATCTCGTTAACAACCCGACGATTCTGGGTTTTGGCATATGCAGTTTTTTTGCGTTCTAGCTCACGTTTCTTTTGTGCAGCTTTACGGTAGTTAACAGACTTGTTCCACTGACGCTTGCCCTTTTTAGCCTTGCCTTTCTTTACAACTGTTTTACGTCCTTTACGTGCTTTAAAATCCGGTTCATAGTTGTCAGAATTGTTAGCACGTTGGGAACGCTGCATCTGACGTTGTAGTACATGTATCTAAGTTTGAAAACTGGGAACGCTCTCGGCAAAGGGAAGTAGTCCAGCATGGTTATCACCAACAAATGCAATGTTTGAAACGTTGAGGTCAAGCCCAATCAATCCATCAGAAACCTGATAATATCAACGACGCACCAATCAGCGATTGGGCTTTGCCCAGTGCCAGAGGCAATCGCAGGCA
Source organism: Scytonema sp. PCC 10023 (assembly GCF_963920835.1). Lineage (NCBI taxonomy): Bacteria > Bacillati > Cyanobacteriota > Cyanophyceae > Nostocales > Scytonemataceae > Scytonema > Scytonema sp. PCC 10023. Next base: position 12,463 of record NZ_CAWUDP010000057.1, on the reverse strand, counting down.
CTGCCAAACGAGCCACACTGGCTAAAGTTGTTTCATAATCCAATGATGAACCTAGGATATCGCTTGCTTGAGCAAGAAAGCGCAATCTCTCCTCAGCCTGCTTACGCTCCGTGATATCCCGAGAGGATGCCTGCATTTCTAAAATTTGCCCAGTTTCTGCATCGCGGATAGCTCGGACAGTGGCTTCAATCCAGATATAATGTCCGTCTTTGTGACGCGCTCGATGAGTTATGGTATATATGTCTGGTAAATCTGCATTGACTGGGTAGTTCCTAGCAATCTCAACCAAATCATCTGGGTGAACTAACTCCGCACTGGAACGACCAACCAGTTCCTCAGGTTTATACCCAAGCACTGTATAACAAGCAGGTGAAACGTAGCTAAGAATTCCACCAACTGAGTGACGCGAAATAATATCAGTTGAATTTTCAGCCATCAGCCGAAAACGCGCCTCACTCTCTCGCAATGCCGCTTCTGACAGCTTGCGCTGTGTGATGTCAACCGACACTCCAACGATCCGCAAAGGTTGCCCATCGGCTCCCCGGTGGACCACGTTTCCCTGACTCACTATCCACCGTACCTTGCCATCGGAACCTACCACTCTGTACTCTAAAATATAAGGTATTTCACTACGCAGAGCGAGGATGCTCGTTTGTAAGACTTGGGGACGGTCTTCTGGGTGAATGAATTCTACAAATTCATATGGTGTTCCGCGCTGAATTCCCCAGATTTTTAAACCACTTTCAGAGCAGACAACTTGGCGGGTTCTTATATCTAAATCCCAAGCAACCATGTCAGCCGCTGCCAAAGCGAGTTGCAACCGGTGCTCCATGTCTCGAAGTGTTGCCTCTACTTGCTTGCGTTCTGTGATGTCCATCAGAACGCCAATCAGCTTGTGTGGTTTACCAGCGTTATCATGAAGCACCTGACCGATACTAGCTGCCCAACGGATGCTACCATCTGAGTACAAGAGGCGATACTCAATATTGCAATCCAAGGATTGTTGAATAACTTGCAGACTGGTTTGGTGAACGCGCTCTCGGTCCTCTGGGTGAATGCAATTCAGAAAAGCTTCATAACTGCTGTTGTCAGTACTAGGAGTTAGCCCGAATATTTGATACACTTTGGGGGACCAATATCCTGCATCTGTTGTTAAATCTCGCTCCCATATCCCCATCTTGGCAGCTTGAAGTGCCAGATGTAAGCGTTCCTCACTTTCGCGCAAAGCTTGCTCTACTCGCTTTTGTGCATCAATATCGGTACAGGTTCCAAACCAACGAGTTATCTTGCCTGTCGCGTTCTGCTGTGGTAGCGCTCGTGCTAAATGCCACCGATACGAGCCATCTGCCATTTTCAGACGGTACTCAAGTTCATACTGAGTTCCAGCACTGACAGATTGCATCCAGCGATCGATTGTTCGCTGCAAGTCATCCGGATGCACAACCGGATGCCAACCTTCTACCAAAAGTTGCTCTAAAGTGATGCCAAATGCATCAACAGCTTGCTGGTTAAAATACTCCGCTTCACCATTGGAACGACAAGTCCAGACAATATGTGGGATGGCATCGGTGATCTCACCAAACCACTCTTCGCTGTTTTGGTGAGGCTCAGTAATGTCCGTGATCAAAATTGAAACTCCATCGCCGGAAGGATAAATGCGGTTTTCAAAGTGGCGTTGCCAAGGCGAATAGAAGTAGTCGCACTGGACAAATCTTTGCTCTGCGATCGCTCGATGCGCTTCCAAGTAGAACTGGCTCCCCACTGTATCGGGAAACACGTCCCAAATACACTTGCCTAACAGCTCTTCCTTGGGAATTCCCACGACTTCCGCGACAGTGTCATTAACGTATGTGTAGCGCCACTCCTTATCCAGTACCAAAAATTGGTCATTGATTCTAGATATGCCGTTTCCTGTGGTTACTTTGGCTACGTTCATTTTTGGCACCAGCGCCTTTACTTCGCCACCACCAGCAAACGAGTCCTCTGGTACGTCTGCCTTCACCTTAGGAGTCACCGTCTCTACTCCTCATTCTTGAAAGTATGTGGCTATCAGGTCTTTGCCGCTATTATCCACTTAGTGCAGTAGCTCCTCAATCATTTTCAAAGCTGAGAGTAAAAGTTTTGTCTGCCCATTCTTACAGAGATTGAAGCAGAAAGACCACGGCTTCTAGCCGTGCTGAATGAATGCGCTCTTTCTTTAGCCCCCGTCAGATATCTTTTTAAGAGAACGAATCCACTCACGAACTAAGTCTGTCTTGGTTCGTTTTGTCTCCTTAGCATACTTTTCTAAAGTCTCCATTTCATTTTTTGGCAGTCTAACATTTAAGCGAACTTCTTCCATCTAAGTGAGTCAAATCTACTCACATATGCTATCATTATTTTAGTGGGTAGGGTATTCAACCACTTAAAAAACCCAGAGCCGAAAAGGCGTCGCACCTTGAAAACTGTTCGCGTAGCGTGCGCGATAGCGCATAGATAGGGGGTTCTAGTAGGAAAAGCACTGCTAGGTAAAATCTTCATGCACCAAGGAAGGCGAAAACCAAGATTTATGGTTGAAACCGTACGGTGGGGCGCACCGGAACGGGCTTCTGTAATGGAGCAAAAAGCTTGTTGTCGGGAACCACCTCTGGCGCAGTCGGGTAACTGATTGTGGTAAGTGGACTCGTAGAGGCAAGAATCCCACGGCTTTAACGTAAGTGGAGCCGTGGGAGCGTCAAGAACTAACTCTGCCAACCCTCACTCCACAATCGCGGATACAGGGCGAGTCCTTTTCACTTTTAATTTTAATTTAAAGCTCAATATATCAGGCGATATCTTTTCTATTCCATCTACTAAAAGGGGTAAAATCTATTTTAGCCACAATTATTAACATATTAGACATATTAACAGTGTCTTTTAACCTGCAAGGCATATCTCGGACACAGTTAAATACTTTTGTTATCTGTCTACAGATACTAGAAGCAAACTTCATGAAAACGTTATATTTAACTTAGTTTAAAAACCGCTAGCTAGCATATAATTAAAAATCCAAAAATATCCAATTTACAAGCGCCATTTTTGAAAAATACAGAGCTTTCAAAACCACATACTAGAGGCGCATTATTGGTGTACCCCAATAGAAAATTTGTATGTTAACCAAATTGGAAACTGCTACAAATCACAACTCTTTTACATATCTTTTGACAAGATGATCAATACCAGTGATCGCAGTGCCGACAACAACAGCGTCTGCCCCTAAATCAATAGCACGACGAGCCATTTGGGGTGAAGATATGCCACCTTCACAAATTGCTGGAACGTCTAATTGCTGCACGATTTGGGTGAGGAGTTCCCAGCCAGGGGGAGAAAGATGCTTGGTTGAGTCAGTGTAACCAAAAAGAGTTGTCCCCACAATATCTGCACCAGCCGCGACAGCTGCTTTTGCTGCTTCAATCGTGTCTACATCTGCCATAACTGTTTTGCCTAATTGATGAATTCGGGCAATGATATCTGCCATTGTTTCATCTCCAGGGCGATTTCTGGTAGTCGCGTCTATGGCAATTATATCTGCTCCCGCTTTTGCCACAGCAGCAGCATGGTGAAACTGTGGTGTGATGTATACGTCATAACCAGATACGACTTGTTTCCATAATCCAATAATTGGAACTTTTACTTTTTGTTTGACAGCAACGATGTGAGCAGGAGTATCAATTCTGACTCCAACAGCACCATTCTTGACAGCAGCTTGCGCCATTGCTGCGATAACCGTTGGTTCGTGCAGTGGTGATTCAACAGGCGCTTGGCAAGATACGATCAGTCCGTGATGCAGGGCTTGAATTAAAGAGTCATTAGTCATTAGTCATTTACCCTTCAGATCCCCGACTTCTATAAGAAGTCGGGGATCTTGTTTTTCACGAATCATTTAGGATTGCTCTATCTATTAATCATACTTTTGCAAGATATTTATTAGTTATTAGTTCTTCCTATAGAAATGAATTTCTATATTTAGGTCTATTGACAAAATTAACTTGTTTTCAACTTGTTATCAATGGATCAAGCAGTTACAATACCTTAAAACTTTCTTTCCCCCTACCCCCGTTCGGGGTTCGGCGAGTTCACCCGAGCGTTCGACTGAGCTCACGCCGAAGTCCGCCTTTGCTCACGGCCGAAGCCTGCCCCCTTAATGATAAGTTTTTAGCCGGACATGATATGAGGCTAAAGCGTGACTACCTAAATTTTTTTTAGTTCAGTCCTAATTGAGATTAAGCAAATGAATTCACAACACAAGAATATGCCAGCAAAAGCAAACCAGCAAACGTATGATCTGTTTGCACCATCCGCTTTGGACAATTCCTATCCACTCTTCAAACGGATGCGTGAAGAAGACCCCGTTCACTATAGCGAATCTTTCGGATACTGGGTTTTGACACGCTATAGAGATGTTGAGGCGGCTTTACGGGATGAGCGTTTGAGTTCAGACCGGACAGCGTTGTTTATCAATCAGTTAGGAAATTTTGATGTCAAAGAGATCCAGAATTTCCTTCATCTGATATCAAAAATGTTGCTTGAGAAAAATCCACCGGAGCACACCAGACTGCGGAAGTTAGCCAATCAGGGATTTACAACACGCGCTATAGAAAGCTGGCGATCCATTATCCAGAATACCACCAATGAATTGTTGGATAACGTTCAAAATTACGGCTACATGAATGTTGTATCCGATTTGTCGGTACCACTACCAACGCTCATTCTTACTAAGATATTTGGCGTGCCAGAAACCGACAGGGCGAACTTCATCAAATGGGCTATGGATATTGGCACATTTTTTGGCGCACCGGGCGGCTCAAATATTGAAGAATTTGCACGCAAGGCAGACCTCGCTGCCGCAGAGTTTTCTGCACTAATTAGGCAACTGATTGAACAACGGCGTCGGCAACCCGGAACCGACATGATTAGCCTGCTGACCGTAGCCTACCTTGAGCAGGGATTTAATCTTGATGAACTCCCATCTCAATGTATCTTGATCTTAAATGCAGGTCTGTTGACCACCACAGACCAGATTTCCAATGGGGTGAATGCACTGCTGCGTCATCCGGATCAACTGCAAAAACTGAAACAAAATCCGACTCTGATCAATTCCGCTGTCGAAGAAATGATCCGTTTCGATACCTCCGTTCCTTTTTTCTTTCGGATTGCCAAACAAGACCTGACGATTGGCGGTAAGGACATCCCGGCGGGTAGCGTCATAGCACTGGGACTTGGGGCGGCGAATCATGACCCCGAGAAGTTTGACTCACCGTCCGTTTTCGATATTACACGATTGCCCAACGAACACCTTGGGTTTGGTGCAGGGATTCACTTTTGTCTGGGATCTGTTTTAGCTCGCATGGAGTTAACTATTTGCTTCACCACATTACTGACAAGACTACCGAATCTTAGCTTCGATCCCGATAAGCAAGCTATTCCAACAAAACATACAACTCTGATCTTCAAGGGGTTCGATTCGCTACCCGTAAAGTTCTAGCACAGGCTTAAGTTAATGCTAAAGTAGCCATCATGAACTGTATATACTAGGACAGATGAAAATTTATTTTTTCTTCTGCCTTCCTAGCTGCGGAGTTCTATTTTCAAGTCAGGCTAGGCTGGTATCCAAACAGTGAATACTGAGCCAGCGCCTACGGTGGATTCTACTTCAATTCGACCCCGGTGGAGTTCTACAAGTTGTTTCGTTAAAGCCAAACCCAGTCCGGTTCCTCCGTAACGACGGCGGTATGGTGTATCAAGTTGGTGAAATTTCTCAAACAGTAGGGACAATTGTTCTTCTGGAATGCCTATGCCAGTATCCTCTACTTGAAATACTGCGGTTTCGTCTTCTACCCAAAGACGTAAAGTGACATTGCCGCCTTCTGGTGTGAATTTTATCGCATTGGTTAACAGGTTCCAGATAATTTGTCGCACTCGCCTGACATCAGCAGTAAATATGTCTTGCTGCGGGTTGAGTTGCACATCCAGGTTGAGATTGACTCGCTGACTTGTTGCTTTTTCTTTGAGCGCGTTGACTGTGGATTGGGCTATGTTTACCAATGAAAATTCTGTAATATTTAAAACAGCCTTGCCTGCCTCAATTTGAGATAAATCGAGGATATCATTAATCATGTCTTGTAAATGTTCACCACTGTCGTGGATAGTTTGGAGATAATCGCGTTGACGCTGAGTCAATTCACCAAAAGACCAGCGTAACAAAGTGGAAGACATGCCGATAACGTAAGTCAGAGGTGTAAGCAATTCATGGCTAATGGTGGCAAGAAATTCACTTCTGAGACGGCTGGCGGCTTCTGCGGCTTCTAGGGCATCGTGAAGCGCCATTGTACGCTCAACAACTCGTTGCTCAAGAGTTTGTTTTTCTTGAGTGAGCGATCGCATTAATTCTGCTTGATGAATCGCGATCGCCAGTTGTTCAGCCACAGAACTCAGCAAATTTTTCTCACTTTCACTCCAGTGGCGAGGAGTATTGCACTGATGAGCAATCAATAGCCCCCAAAGTTTCTCCTCATACACAATTGGGGAAGCTAACTTTGCCCTGATTTTAGCTTTCCTTAAAAAATGTAACAAACACTCTTCTAGAGCATAAGTTTTTTCTACATCATCCACAGCCAACGTAAAGCCTTGGCGATACTTTTCCCAACATCGGGGTATCTGTGCAAAACAATTTTTTTCCTTATAATTCAACACTGATGGAATATCATCGTCAGCCCGGACTTCGTAGACAATGCAGCCTCCTTTGTCGGGTAATTCTTGCTGCTGTGTTTGGAAAGGTGTGGAGATGGAAAGTTGTGGAGATGGAAAGTTGTGGAGATGGAAAGGTGTGGAGATGGAAAGTTGTGGAGATGGGAATGGGGAGGTTGTTGAGTGTTGAGTCTTAACTGTTGATTCTTCAAATTTGTAAACGACAAGCCTGTCTAATTCCAAAAACTCTCGTACTTGTGCAACTGCTGTTGCCATAATCACAGGCAAATCCAGAGTTTTACGGATTTGACTTGTGACCTGATTTAACAGTCGTTCTTGAGCAATCTGTTTATTCAGAGCATGTTGCACAGGTTGACAGACAGACACCTGAGGATAAGTTGGGGGGAATGATTTTACCACCTCATGGCTTCCTTGTGGCAAAAAATACTTTAATAACAAAAGTGAGAATTGACTTTGAAGCGTGCCATCATTAGGAACGGGAATTTGACGATATTGTTCAAGCTTTTGGTACGTCTGAGAATCTCGCTCAAACAAATCTCTCAAGTTCAAAACGAAGGAGGCGATCGCTTCTGGATCAAACGTCAATTGCACATTAAGTGCTGAGAAGTTTTTCGCCTCCTCTGGTTCCCATTGAGGAGCCAGCGCTGTGGACAAGTCTGACGACTTAAGGTGAGGAGCCTGCAACTGTCCGTTGGAGTTCCCATTGTAGTCACTGGCGTTGCTGAATGCTGAGTCAAAAGTCTGCTCCCCCTGCTCCCCTCCTCCCTCGCTCCCTCGCTCCCTCACTCCCTCGCTCCCCTGCTCAAGAGCTCCCCTGCTCAAGAGCTCCTCTGGGGAACCCACAAGCAGCCCACTAAATTGTTCAGAAACCACCACAGTAAACCGTTGTGTCTGCCATTCTTGGGGTAGATCAATCGGTATCAACACAGCTTCTGTGAGTACCAAAGCCGCCTTTCCCACTGCTTGTTGAGCCATCTGCTGCAAGAATTCCCCAAGCTGATCAAAAACATTACTAGGCAAGGTTCGAGAAAAGCTCAAATCGCGAGAACTAGGCATTGTTAAAAATAAAAGTGAAAGGGGCTTTGTGCTATTGCTCAAAAATTTGTACTGTGTTCTAACCAACAGTTTAAGACGGTAATACAGGATTATGCATCGTATTAATGCCACATCGGGTGGATGGAACCCTCAATCGGAAGGCTTAATTTTTCTAGAACAAACCCCTGCTCCCATAGTGTTTCTTACGTCTGCTGATACCGATATTCAAACTTTGGCGGCGGCTGTACCCAAATTACCCACGACATTTCCTGCTTTAAGAGTTGCTAATCTACTGCAATTGCAGCAACAAGTAAGTATTGATGACTATGTCGAAAAAGTTTTAGAATTTGCTCAAGTAATAATTCTCCGGTTGTTAGGAGGGCGTTCTTACTGGGCTTATGGCTTAGAAGTTGTGCAGGAAATTGTGGAACGTAATGGTACAACCCTCATTGTAATGCCAGGGGATGACGCTATAGACCCCGATTTAATCTCTCACTCTACTCTACCTCTGAGTACTGTTAATCAGGTGTGGCGCTACTTTAACGAAGGCGGAGTAGAAAATATTCTCAATGCTCTCCAGTTTATCGCCGATACTTGCTTTTCAACTTCTTTTAATCCTTCTCCTCCCCAGGTTGTTCCGCGCGTGGGGCTTTATGGATGGCAAATGAGAGATGAGGGAGATGAGGGAGCAGGGGGAGAAATCAATTCAAAATTCAAAATTCAAAATTCAAAATTACGAGTTTCCTCCTCATCCTCCTCATCCTCCTCATCCTCCTCATCCTCCTCATCTCCTCAGCCTCTCACCCCGAAAGTAGGAATTCTTTTCTACCGTGCTCATTATTTGGCGGGAAACATCAAGGTGATAGATGCTTTGTGCGATGCTTTGGCAAAGCGAAATCTAACACCAGTACCGATTTTTGTTTCTTCTTTGCGTGATGTTGATGTTCAAACTGAATTGTGCGAGTTTTTTCAACCCAAAGACACGCAGCAAATTGCACTGCTGCTGAATACCACGAGTTTTTCTCTGGCGCGTTTGGAAACAGAAACACCCCAGGTTGATTTGTGGCAAAAATTGGATGTGCCTGTGTTGCAAGTTATCCTTAGCAGTGGTGCGGTTGAGCAGTGGGAGTTGCAATTTCAAGGGCTTTCACCTCGCGATATGGCGATGAATGTGGCGCTTCCAGAAGTAGATGGGCGAATCATCTCTCGTGCTGTGTCTTTTAAAACGGTACAAACGAACAATCCTGATTTGCAAACTGATGTGGTAGTTTATGAACCAGTAAGCTCGCGCATTGAGTTTGTCGCTTCTTTAGCCGCTAATTGGGTGCACCTGCGTTCTAAGCCTCCTGAAGAACGTCGGGTGGCGCTGATTTTGGCAAATTACCCGACTCGTAATGGACGTTTGGCTAATGGTGTGGGATTAGATACGCCAGCTAGTTGTGTGGAAATTCTTCAAGCTTTGCAGTCTGCTGGGTATCATGTGGAAAATTTACCTAGTAATGGGGATGAGTTGATTGAATGTCTCACGGCTGGGGTGACGAATGATCCGGAAGGTAGAGAGTTGCGTCCGGTGCTGCAAAGTGTTTCTTTAGAGGAGTATGAGGAGTATTTTGGTTTGTTACCGGAAGCTGTGCAGCAAGGAATTGGCGCAAGGTGGGGAAGTGTTTTTGAAACGAACCGCCAAGACGCCAAGGACGCAGAGGAAGAAAGAGAGAAAATATATTTTAATTTCCCTCCCTCCCTCACTCCCTCCTTCCCTATTTCTGGAATTCAGTTGGGTAACGTTTTTGTGGGAGTTCAACCAGCGCGGGGGTATGATGTTGATCCAAGTTTGAATTATCATGCGCCGGATTTGGAGCCAACTCATGATTATTTAGCTTTTTATTATTGGCTGCGGGAATGTTTTGGCGCTGATGCTGTGGTTCATGTGGGGAAGCATGGAAATCTGGAATGGCTTCCGGGTAAAAGTGTGGCTTTGTCGAGTCAATGTTATCCTGAGGTGGCTTTGGGAGCTCTTCCCCATTTGTATCCGTTTATTGTAAATGATCCAGGTGAAGGTTCGCAGGCTAAACGTCGCGCTCAAGCGGTGATTGTGGATCATTTGACGCCGCCTCTGACTCGTGCAGAACTTTATGGTTCTCTGCATGAGTTGGAAAATTTGATTGATGAGTATTATGAAGCGGAAAGTTTAGATCCATCTCGTTTGCCAATCATAGGCGATCGCATCCGCGAACTGGTTGTCAAAGAAAATCTTTTCTTGGATTTGGAATTAAAGTATAAAGCAAAAGGTTTAACGCGAAAACAAGATTCTTCTGATTCAACGTTTGACTTGTCAGTTTTACCTTCGCTTGATGGTTATCTTTGTGAATTGAAGGAAGCTCAAATCCGCGATGGATTGCATATTTTTGGGCAATGTCCTCAAGGGCGACAACTGCGAGATTTAATTGTGGCGATCGCCCGTCTTCCCAATCGCCATCATATTGGATTCACCCGTGCTTTAGCTCAAGATTTGGGCTTAGATTTTGACCCCCTGACGGCTGATTTCAGTACTGAACTATCAGTTCAAGATATTGAGCTTTTAGCTGACAAAACTCAACACACCTGTCGCACCGTGGGCGATGCTATCGAAATCTTAGAACAACAAGCCGCCGAAATCGTAGAAAATCTCAGAACTCAGAACTCAGAACTCAGAACTCAGAACTCAGAACTCAGAAACGTCCTCAACTGGATACGCACCCGCCTGCTTCCTTCTTTACTACAAACTCACGAAGAAATTACTAACTTGTTACGCGGACTCGATGGCGGCTATGTCCCTAGTGCTCCCGCTGGCGCACCCACGCGGGGACGTCCGGAAGTTCTGCCAACTGGTAAAAATTTTTATTCTGTAGATATCCGTGCTGTTCCTACGGAAAGTGCTTGGGATGTCGGGAGGAAAGCGGCTGAAGCGCTCATCGAACGTTACGCTCAAGAGCAAGGTGAGTATCCGAAAACACTAGGATTAACTGTGTGGGGAACTGCCACGATGCGGACTGGAGGTGATGATATTGCCCAAGCGCTGGCTTTACTTGGTGTGCAACCTGTGTGGGATGGTGCGGCGCGACGGGTAGTAGATTTTGAAATTTTGCCGCTTTCTGTTTTGGGGCGTCCGCGTGTGGATGTCACGTTGCGAATTTCTGGTTTCTTTAGGGATGCTTTTCCCAACTTGATTGATTTGTTCGACTCGGCTGTGCAAGCAGTCGCAGCTTTGGATGAACCACCAGAGGAAAATCCTCTTGCAGTACAAGTTCGACAGGAGACTGATTTTTGGACAAAACTTGGTTTAAGTTTACCAGAAGCAAGAGTGCGATCGCGCTACCGTATCTTTGGTTCTAAACCAGGTGCTTACGGCGCAGGACTCCAAGGTTTAATTGAATCACAAAACTGGACGGATGACCAAGATTTAGCTCGTGCTTACATCAACTGGAGTTCCTATGCGTACACATCAGGAAGAGTAGGGGAAGCAGAGGGAGAAATTACTTCCTCATCCCCCCCATCCCCCTCATCCCCCTCATCCCCCTCATCCCCCTCATCCCCCTCATCCCCCTCATCCCTTCAACAAGGACGTTCCGCCCCAGAAGCGTTTGAAATGCGGTTGCAACAAATGCAGATAGTGTTACAAAATCAAGACAATCGCGAACACGATTTGCTCGATTCTGATGATTACTATCAATTTCAGGGTGGTTTAACAGCTGCGATACGTGCTGTACGAGGAGAAAATCCCCAAACCTATTTTGGTGATAATTCGATTCCTGCTCAACCGCGAGTCCGCCAACTTAAAGAAGAAATCGCACGGGTGTATCGTTCTCGCGTCGTGAATCCTAAATGGATTGCGGGAGTGATGCGCCACGGTTACAAGGGTGCTTTTGAAATGGCGGCGACGGTGGATTATTTATTTGCTTACGATGCTACGGCAAAATGTGTGGAAGACTATATGTACGAAGGGATAGCCCAGGCGTATTTATTTGACCCGGTTGTGTCGGAATTCATTGAGCAAAAAAACCCCTATGCTCTGCGTGATATGGCTGAAAGATTACTAGAAGCACATAAGCGCAGTTTATGGCACGATGTAAATATGCAAACACTGGAACTTTTGCGAAACATAGTACATCAAGCCGAAGCAGCGATTGAAGAAAAATAAGTGGTGTAGAAAAAAAATATGGAGAATCTTGCGTATCTGCACGTAGCTTCTGACTACGAGGACCTACCCCCTAGTGAATTAATTTCTCTGAGCCATTTGTTTAAGAAAACAGCAGCACCTGATTGGACACGGTTGTCTGGTAGAGCCTGGAAATATATGCTGCCCCTAGCCATTGCCTTGTCTATTATCAGTAGTGTGAGCAGTGTGCTAGCACTTGAAAAAGGCGATCGCGGTCCTTCTGTGAGAAACCTACAACAACAGTTGAAAAGGACAGGCTTTTATCAAGCTCCTATAACTCAAGTCTATGACGCCTCAACAGAAGATGCTGTGCGCCGCTTCCAATCAGCTGCTGGCTTGGATGTTAACGGTGTTGCAGGATCTGTGACTGTACAAAAATTAGAGGGGTGGCGTACCTCTACTGAAGCTTCCCAACCTCGAAACACCAGTACTGAAAATCCCCAAGCGAGAACAACCAGTACTGAAAATTCTCAAGCCAGAAGAACCAGTACTGAAAATTCTCAAGCC